>CAJBIS010000243.1 GCA_903953195.1 uncultured Actinomycetes bacterium | reverse complement strand
CACCTCGAGGCAGGCGTCGAGTGCGGCCGCGGGGAACCGGGCGTCATGTTTGACCCGGCTGAAGCGCTCCTCCTCCGCGGCGGCGACGATGGCGCCGTCCACGAGGACGCAGGCGGCGGCGTCGTGGTAGTCGCACGACAGACCCACGACCACCCGAGTCGCGTCGTCGGTCACGGGGTCACTGGTCACGGTGGCATCGCCGCTCATGGGCCCGCTGGCGCCGACGACGCGCCGAGATCGAGTCGCGGTGCCAGATCGGCCCACATCGCCTGACCGGTGATGGCGGCCGCCCGCTCGTTCGAGTGCGAGTCGTCGAAGAACAGCGGCCCGTCCTCGACGGTGAAGATGTCGGTCAGGTCGACGACGTCGGCGGGCAGGCCGGCCCGCGCCGTGGCGTACGCCTGCCGACGGAACGCGGCCAGATCATCGGCGGGCGCGGGTTCGCCCTCGATCTGCGGCCGTGCGTACCTGGTGGGCTGCCAGTACCAGACCGGTTCGACGTCGTGTCGAGCGGCGGCGTCGCGGGCCACGGGGCGACCGCGGTCGTAGAGCTCGAGGGCGTAGTTGCCGAGCGTCTCCGGGTCGGCTGCGGGCACCGGAGGACGGGGGTTGACCTGGGCGCCGTCAGGGGTCGACCGGAAGTACTCCGGCACGATCCGGAACGGCTTCATGAAGTCCGTGTAGTCGCGGAGCGTGGCCTCGGCGGACCAGTCGACCGGGTTGCCGTCGAGCCCCTTGCCGAAACTGTCGCGGACCTCGGCGCCGGCGATCTCGTTGAAGCCGTCGAGGAACACCACGGCGTCCGGGGCGGGCTGGCGTTCGACGTCCCAGGCGAAACGCTGAGCCTCCTCCCACTGGAGTTCGCCGAGGATCCCCCGGTTGACGACGTTGAGCCGGACGCCGTCCGCCCACGCGGCCCGGGCGAGTTCGGAGGCAACGGTGTGCTCGTCACGCTGGCCGATGCCGAGCGTCGTCGACCCGCCGTACATCCACACCGTGCGGGTGGGGCACGAGTCGCACGGCGGCGGCTGCCAGGTCACCCGTTCCCCGTCGCGCACGTTGACCCATCGTGAACTGACGTCGATCATCCCGGGGTAGCGGAGCGGGTACTCGGCGCGGCCCACGTTGAAGAAGGCCCAGTTCATCTCCTCCTGGTACTGGGGCCACCACTCGTCGCCGGCGAACGCCTCGGGACGCCAGTCGGGGAGGCCGCCGCGCTGCTGGTTCGAGTACCAGGCGAACGCGCCTCCGGCAGCTGCGGCCACGACGGCGATGGCGAGGATCATCGCCGACATCCCGGAGCGGAACCGGGCCCACCGGCCCGGGAGCGCGTTCCTCGGCGTCGTCGACCACAGGTGCGCGGGTCGGGCGTCGCCACGGTCGAGCGGCACCCAGCTCGACCCCGTCGTGCGCCGCTGCCGGAGCGGGTCGACGAACAGCAGGCGGTCGACACACCACGGCAGGACGACCGTGATGATCGCCAGCGTGCCGAAGAGCACCGCGCTCAGCACCCGTCCGATTCCGTCGATCACACCGTCGACGATGCGGCGCAGCCGCGCCTCGTGTCGTGACGCGACCCACGCCATCACACACGCGAGCACCGTGAGACCGAGCGCGACCGGTCCGCCGAACAGCGCGCGGCCGCGCAGCGCAGCGGCGAGGCTGATCCCGCCGACGAATCCGAGACCGATGAGCGGTATCGGGCTCGCACCGCGCCACGGCCGTCGATCGAGTCCGATCCAGAGTCCGAGGGGAATCGCCAGGAACGTCCAGGCCGCGGCCCAGATGCCGGCGAAGGGCGCCACGAGCGCGGCGGCGATCACGGTGGCGATCCACCGCACGATCGTGCTCGCGCCCAGCGGCGACGCCGAGATCGCGACCGCGGCGAGGATCGCTCCACCGACCACGACCGGCGCGGGAGCCGGACACAGGGCGATCGTGCGCCACAGCGGTCCGGTCACGGCCAGCGCGAGGCCGATCAGGAACGGGACCGGGCCGACCTGCAACGGCCCGAGGCGTTGGGTCGACTCGTCGACGGGCGCCTCGGTGGTGACGTCGGTGTCAACGCTCATCGAGGTCCACCAGTGTGAGGATCGTGCCGCCGTGAGCGGTGCCGTCGGTGTCGCGTTCGGCCACGAACGACATGGTGAACCGCGTGGAGCCGTACGTGGCGGTCGCGTCGAGGCGGTCCGGTCCCTGCGCGGTGACCTCGTAGTGGCGGCGCTCGCCGAACCGCGCCACGGTGACGTCCTCGACCGCGCTGAAGTGCCGTCCGATCATCGCCGTGGCGGCCGGGCCGAGCAGGTCGTGGGCGGACTCCGACACGCCGACGATGATGTCGTCGGTGCCGACGTCGATGCGACACAGCACCGCCGTGTCGTCGGCGGTCCGCAGCTCGTCGGCGACGTCCCGACCGTCGACCGGTCCGCCGCCGGCGATCCGGAAGAACATGACGGTCCGGTCCAGCTCGCCGATGCCCTCGGGTGAGGCGGCCTGCGCGGCCCAGGCGCCGATGCGATGCAGTTCGTGATCCCAGACGGTGGCGTTGTGCGGTGCCCGGGTGTGGACGTCGTCGTGTCGCGCCAGCAGTCGGCGGTGCACCGCGGACAGTTCCTCGGGTGGGAGGTGTGAGATCGAGCACTCGGGCGGCTCGCGGACGACGCTGACGTCGACGCCGAGCCCTTCGCCCTCGGCCCAGATCAGCAGGTCGGCGAACCCGTCGACGTTCTGCGGCATGAGGCAGTGGTTCAGCGACACGCGGGTGCCGACGCGCTCGGCGTAGGCCTGGAACCGTCGGATGTTCCTGAGCACCTCGGCGTGGACCGCACCGACGCGGATCGACTCGAACGTGGGCGCGTCGACACCATCGAACGAGATCACGATGTTGAAGCGCAGCCGTTCCAGCACCTGTTCGACACGTTCGTTCCACTGCGTGCCGTTGGTGGTGACCGTGCAGGTGAGTGAAGGGTTGAGCTCCGCGATCAGGTCCCAGACCCGGTAGTTCTCCGCGGCGAGGAACGGTTCGCCGCCGGCGAAGAGCGCACCGTCGAGGTGCGGGATGAACACACGGAGATCCTCGAAGAACGAGTCGCCGTACGGCGAGACGAGTGGCGGGCGGCGCTCGCGATGGATGCGGATGGCGCTCGACAGGTCACCCGAGCACTGCGCGCACTGCAGGTTGCAGGCGTTGGAGAGATTGAAGTCGATCCAGCGCGGCCACCGTCCGGTCTCCGGGTCGGAGGTCAGGTGGGTGGCCCGCACATCGAAGAACGCCGGATACGAACCCGTGCGGCCCTCGATCGACACCTCCTGCCCGCAGTTCTCGCACCCGCCCGACCAGTCGTTGCAGGCCAGTCGATCGACGAGCTCACGCCGTGCCGCGCCGTTCCAGATGTCGAGCAGTGACTGCTCGGCGATGTTGGCGTGGGCCACGAGCTGACGACAGCACGCACGGACCGCGCCGTCCGGTTGCAGGAACAGCTGGACCGACGGGGCGTGGCAGGCCGTCGCCGGAGCGGCGCCCTGCGCCGTCGGCGATGCCGCCATCACTGGACTCCCCGGTTCCATGTCCCGCACGCCTCCGTCGTCGCCCACCCGGGCGCCCTCCGTCGTCGGAGGCATCCGCCCGGCCCCCGACCGACCTCACGTCGACCGGTCCGGTGGTCCGGTCGACGTCTGCTCCGATCGAGACTACGGCATACTGACCTCGGTCAGTCGTTCGGGCGGAGGTTCCGGTTGCGCTGGGAATCATGGGCGACGGCATGGCGTGGACGCCGCGTCGCCGTGGCAGGGATCGTCATCGCGTTGGCGGCCGGCGCAGCGTGCTCGTCGTCGAACGACGCGGCGACCACGACGATGGCGGCACCGAACGCGAACGATCAACTCGCCCGGACGCAGCTGAGTTCGATGCCGGCGTTCCGTGACGCTCCGTGGGCGGACGACCTGAAGGCCGAGCAGGATCGTCTCGACGCGATGGCCCGGGTCGAGACCGCCTACGGGAGGTTCTCGCTCCCGGACTTCCAGGGCGAGTTCACGAACGTCTCCAACAGTGAACGTCGGACGCTCGAGTCGTCGTGTGTCGGGTGTCCCGAACGCGTCGTCTGGGTCGTCGGCGCGTCGGCGGCGTTCGGTCTGGGCCAGCGGGACGACAACACCGTGGCGTCGAACCTGGTGCGCGCCGGTGATGCGGCGGGCCTGCACCTGGTCGTCCGCAATCTCGCGGTGCCCGGGACGACGTTCGCCGAGGAGGTCGACGGTGTGCGTCGCCACCTGGCGGTCGATCCCGTGCCGCCCGATCTCGTCGTGTTCTACGACGGGTT
>CAJBIS010000242.1 GCA_903953195.1 uncultured Actinomycetes bacterium | reverse complement strand
CGGCCAGCTCCGCCCCACGGGGATCTCGTTGCACCGCCTCACGAAGTGAGGCGGTGACTGCGGCTCATGTCGTGAGGTCGCGTCGCTCGTAGACGGGCGCGCTGAGGGCGATCACGACGACGGTGACGGCCGGGAGCGCGAGCGTGATCCCGGGCAGCGTCGGTCCGATCGGCCCGCCCGAGATGGCCTGGTGCACCGGTGAGAGCCAGAGGTACGGCTTCACGGACTCGAGGAGCTGGCCGGCCAGGTAGAGGAGGTACGCGGCGACGGCGAGCCCGCCCGAGATGGCGACGGCCAGGCTGCGCCGGCCGGTGACGGCGCCGACGGCGAGTGCGATCGCTCCGAACTCGATGCCGAGGAGCGTCATGGCGATGCTGGCGCGTGCTGCGTCCGCCACGCCGATTCCCATGTCGGCGAGTGCGGAACCGGTGACCATCGAGACGAACAGGACGATGCCGAGCACGGCGACCCCGGTGATCATCGCCGCGGTCTTCTCGAGCAGGAGTCGGGTGCGTGATCGGGGCATGGTGGCGACGATCTCGAGCAGCCCCGCCTGTTCCTCGCCGGCGACGGTGCGAGCGCCGCGTCCGATCCCGTAGATGGCGAAGATCGCCGGGAGGATGATGCTGAACAGTTCCCCGTTGAGGAAGCCGGACCCCGTGCCCATGTCGGCCACGTTGAACGCCTGTTTCAACGCCTCGGGGTACTGGTTGAGCAGGGACGCGACGTCGACGTCGGCGAACGACGGCCACACTGCGGCCATCATCGCGATGGTGGCGGCGACGCCGATGCCCCAGCCGATGAGTCCGCCGCGCATGCCGTGCAGCGTCCGGGTGTAGGTGGTGCGGAACACGGCTCAGCGCCCCTCGTACATGCGCAGGAACACGTCGGTGAGATCGACCTCGTCGGAGACGACCCGGTCCACGCCGAACGGGGCGGCGACGCGCAGCAGCTCCGCCATCGACCCCTCGACGACGAGTTCGACGGTGTGGTCGACGGCGGTCGCCTCGACGACTCCCGGCACATTGCGGAGCGCCTCGAGGGGTGCGTCGTCGGCGAACGTCAGTGCGATGCGACGACGGGCCCGTTGTCTCAGCTCGTCGATGCTGGTGGTGGCGACGAGCCGACCGTCGCGGACGACTGCCACGTGGTCGGCGACGTCCTCGACCTCGCTGAGCACGTGCGAGGAGAGGAACACGGTGTCGCCGCGCTCGCGCACGTCGCGGAGCAGATCGAGGAACGATCGCTGCATGATCGGGTCGAGGCCCTGCGTCGGTTCGTCGAGCACGAGCACCCGTGGCCGGTGCATGCAGGCCTGCACGATGCCGAGTTTCTGCCGGTTTCCGTGCGACATGGCGCCGATGCGCCGGTCGAGGTCGAGGTCGAACCGGTCGACGAGGTCGGCGCGCACCGTCGGGTCGATGCCGCCGCGCAGGTGACCGAGGTAGTCGAGGTACTGGCGGCCGGTGAGTTCGAGATCGATCGCGAGGTCGCCCGGGAGGTAGCCGATCACTCGGTGGACGTCTCGACGGTCACGGACGATGTCGAGTCCGAGCACCCGTGCGGTGCCACTCGTCGGCCGCAGCAGTCCGACGAGGAGGCGGATGGCAGTGGTCTTGCCGGCACCGTTGGGTCCGAGGAACCCGAACACGCTGCCGGCCGGGACCGTGAGGTCCAGCGAGTCGAGCGCCGCGGTGTGGCCGAAGTGCTTGGTCAGTCCGTCGGTGCGGATGACGGCGTCACCGGGGCCGGTGCCGGTCGGCGCTGGCTCGGTCTCGGTGCTCACTCGCTCACGCTATCGACGCGCAACCCGGCACCGACCGGACGCCATGTGACGGTCGGCTCAGTCCGCGGGCGGCCGGCAGGTGAGCTGGACGGCGTGGTACTCCCAGCGGACCTCGGGGTCGGCCCGCGCCGCATCCAGGTCGTGGCGCAGCGCGTAGAGGTCAGCGGACGACACCGCCTCGTGCTCGGCCATGGTCCGCGCGCCGGACGTGAGCAGGTCGTCGACGTAGTCGATGAGCTCGGCCTGTCGGGCGGGGTCGTCCGGCGACGCGATGACGGCGACGTCGGTGGTGGTGATGTCGCGGGCGCCGAGATCGCAGGCGAGTTCGAGCAGCCGTCGACCGACGAACGGGTCGCCGCCGGCGGCCGACTGCGTGTCACAGAAGCGGCGCCACCACGCCTCGACGGCGGGGAGGGGCGGGTCGAATCGGAAGGTGTCGTTGTCGACCTCGGTGCAGACCAGGACGCCGTCGGGACGCAGCACGCGTAGCGCCTCGCGCATCACCGCAACGGGATCGGGAACGTGCTCCAGGACCCAGATGGTGATCGCGGCGTCGACGCTGGCATCGGCGAGTGGGAGTCGCGTGGCATCGGCGTGCACGAGATGGGCCAGGTGCGCGGCGCGTTCGAGTGCCGTGCTCAGGTGGCTGGCGCTGAGTTCCACGCCGATGAGTTCGAGCTCCGGCCGCCGCCGACGGATCTGGTCGAGTTCGGCGCCGACACCGCATCCGAGCTCGACGAGGCGCCCGCGCTCGGGGAGCGGGAGGTGCTCGAAGACGTGGCGGCCCAGGATCTCGGCCTGGGCCCAGAGCCGGTCCGCCTCGACGTCACCGAAGCCGTGGATGTAGGTGGAGGCCGCGTCGGCTGACGACATCGATCAGCTGCAGTTGATCGTGCGGTCGGCGACGGTGCACGTGCCCAGGGGAGTGCCGTTGAACTCGTACTGCTCGATCGTCCAGCTGCCCGGGGCGTCACCCGGGCTGGCGAGGGCGTAGCCGTACTGCACTCTGGTCCACATGTGCGTGGCGTTCGGGTAGGGCTCGACGCCGTCGACGAGCGGCGTGCCGTCGGCCTTGGCGAGGGGCCCGAACTCCGGGATGGCGTAGTCCTCGGCGGGGTCGAGCAGGGCGCCGCCGTTGCCCATGATGAGCGCGCCGGGCTGGCCGGGGATCTGCACGGACTGCAGGTAGTGGTTGTGGCTGGCGAGGATCATCTCGTAGTGGTCGAGCAGGCCGTAGGCGGCGAGCATCTGGCCGTCGGAGCTCCACGGTTCGGCGAGCGGGTCGTCGTCGGGCAGATTGCGGTTGCTGATGAGCGCGAACAGGGGTCGGTGCGTGACCAGCCACGACTCGACACCCGGTTCGGGCACGGTCAGGTCAGCGGCCTGCTGGTAGGAGACGCGCTGTTGTTCGACCCACGGCGTGACCTCCTTGTCGGTGCCGTAGGCGCTGTCGACCATGGCGACTCGAAGCGTCCGGGCGTCCCGGAGTGGCAGATCGAAGCTCCACGTGGGTGTGGTCTGGGGCGCGGCGGCCCGCAGTTTCCCGTCGCGTTCCACCGGCGCACAGATGCCCTCGGTGCCGGGACGAGGATCGAAGAACAGGAAGAACCCGTTACCGGCGCGGCCGCAGTCCTCGTGGTTGCCGCGGAGCATGGCCATCGGGGCGACGCTGAACATCGGTTGCATCGGCATGATCGCGTCCTGCAACCAGCCCGCACCCGACTCGTCGAACGGGTAGCCGGGTACCGGCGCCACGGTGCCACCACACAGGTCCTGCTGGTCGTCCGGGCACGCGATCTCCCGGTAGTAGTAGTCGCCGGGGTCGAGGATGAGGTCGGGTCGGGCGTCCGCGATGCGCTGCGCGATCTGGCCGAGCGGCCAGCCGTCGGGGTCGTTGCAGTCCTGGATGCGTTTGTCATCGACGCGGCAGCCGCTGTCGGCGAAGATCGCCAGCTCGTCGACCTGGGTGGGCATGGCGGCCGGGATCGTCTCGCCGTCGACCGACGCCTCGCTCAACCCGACCGGCAGCGGCGTGGTGCAGATCTGCACGTCGGCGAACACCGGTGCCGCCGTCGGTGCGGGAACACGCTTGGTCATGGTGATGCGTTGCGGTCCCGTGGCGTCGACCCCGATGACGTCGGGGCAGTCGCCGTCGGCACCGATGACGGCGCGGGCCACGACGCCGGACGCGGCGACGTCCGTCGGGGCGACCAAGGTGTACGCCGCGATCAGCGCCCGCTGGTGGCTGTGTCCGACAGCGAGGAGCGCCGCGATCATCGCCACGCCGACGAGCACGACGGCGGCGCCGATCCAGAGGCCGTGCCGTGAGGCCGGTCGGGTGGCGTCCGGAGTGGTGTTCGGTGGGAGGTCCGGCGTGTCGGTCGAGGTCACGCAGCGAGCGTACCGATCGTCGGAGCGGGTGCGGTGGTGCCGTGGCCGCCGGTCAGCGCGCTGGTGGCTCGAGCGCGGCGGCGAACACCGCCATGACGTCGGCACCGTAGGCGTCGACGCCCTGACGACCGAACTGCAGCACCGACATGAGCACGGTGAGGATGATCGTCACCGCGCCGTTGCCGACGGCGACGGGGTCGATGTCGTCGCGTACCGCCCCGGTGGCCTGATCGGCGCGGAGTCGCTCGACGACCGCCGCGCGGAGTTCGAGCATCGCGGGGATGGTCTGCACGCGTTCGGTGACATCGGGTTCGAGCCCGGCGAGCACGCGGCGGGCGAGCGGGTGTCGATCGAGCGCGTCGACGAGGGTGATGACGAGCGTCTCGCGCCAGTTCTCGGCCGGCTCACCCGAGGTCAGCTGCGACAGGCCCTCGTTGATCACCGCAGCGGCGTCGGTGTCGAGCGCGGCGAGGAACAGTGCCTCCTTGTTCGGGAAGTACGCGTACGCCACGGTCCCGCCGACGCCGGCGTCGCGGGAGATGTCGGCCACCGAGGTGGCCCGGAAGCCCTCGCGGCCGAACCGTTCGATGGCGTGGGTCAACACGGCCTGCCGGGTCTGCTCGCCCTTCGACGCCTGGCGGCCGGCGCCGGGTGCGAGCTGGGTGGTGTGGGCCGAGGGCACGTGACGATGGTAACAGAATTGAGGACTTGAGCAAATCACTCAATTCCTCTAGGTTGACCCCATGACGGAACCAGCAGCGGCCGCACCGGTCCCGACGCGTCGGGTCTCGTTCGAGGCGGCGCTCCACGACCTGCCTCGGCACTTCGCCGCCGACGGCGACCTGATCCTCAGCCACTTCTTCGCGGCGATGTCCTCGGTGTTCCCCGACGGGGAGGAGTTCTTCGTCCGCTCCGTGCGTCGGTTCCGCGACCAGGTCGGCGACCCGGAACTGCGGTCGCAGGTGGCGGGCTTCATCGGCCAGGAGTCGGTGCACGGCCGCGAGCACCGGGCGCTCAACGCCCGGCTCGCCGAGCTGGGCTACCCGACCAAGCGCTACGAGTGGCTCACCCGCCGCAGCCTGGCGATCCGGGAGCGCATCGCCACCGACCGGGCGAATCTGGCGGCCACGGCGGCGCTCGAGCACTTCACGGCGACGCTCGCCGAGTTGGCACTGAGCGACGAACGCGCCCGGGACCTGCCCGGTCACGCTGCCGTTCGTAGCGTGTTCCTGTGGCACGCCCTCGAGGAGTCCGAGCACAAGGCGGTGGCCTTCGACGTGTACCGAACCGTCGGCGGGAGCGAACGGACCCGGGTGTGGACCATGCGCGGACTGCGCCTCGGCTTCGTCGTCGCGATGACCGCGATGGTGGCGGCGTCGCTGCTCGGCGACCCGGCGACGTACCGGCCCGGCCGCCTGCGGCGCAGCTGGCGGGCGTTCCGGCGCACACCGATGATGCAGCGACGGGTCTGGGACCAACTCCGCGAGTACGACCGACCCGGATTCCATCCGGACGACCACGACACCGCCGCACTCGTCGACCAGTGGCGACTCGAGCTGTTCGGTCCGGACGGTTCGCTGGTGGACCACCTGGTGGTCGCAGGAGCCCGGCCGTGAGCGCGGTGCGTGACGAGCCCGTGGCCGAACCCGGGGTGGGCGACGGTGAGGAACTCGAGCACCTCGACGTCGTGATCGTGGGCGCCGGCCTGTCGGGGATCGGCGCAGCGCACCATGTGCTGACGTCCTGTCCGTGGGCGACGTTCGCCGTGTTCGAGGCCCGCGACGCCATCGGCGGGACCTGGGACCTCTTCCGGTATCCGGGCATCCGGTCGGATTCCGACATGTTCACACTCGGCTACCCGTTCCGACCGTGGACGGGGGAGCGGTCGATCGCGGACGGGCCGTCGATCCTGCGCTACATCCGGGAGACCGCGGCCGAGGACGGGACGGACCGCCACATCCGGTTCCGGCACCGCATCGTGCGGGCCGACTTCGACACCGAGGCGGGGCGGTGGACGCTCGAGGTCGAGCGGCCGGTCGCCGATGCGGAACGCGCCGACCGTGGCACCGACGGCGACCCCGAGCTGGTGCGCGTCACCTGCTCATGGTTGTTCTCGTGCAGCGGGTACTACCGCTACGACCGCGGGTACCTGCCCGACTTCCCCGGCATGGACGAGTTCCGGGGCGACCTGGTGCACCCGCAGTTCTGGCCCGAGGATCTGGCGTACGCGGGCAAGCGGGTCGTCGTGATCGGCAGCGGTGCGACGGCGATCACGCTGGTGCCGGCGATGGCGAAGGACGCCGCGCACGTGACGATGCTGCAGCGCTCGCCGACGTACGTGGCGTCGCTGCCGGCCCGCAACCCGACGACCCGACTCATCCGGCGCCTGACGCCTCGTCGCTTCGAGGGCACGGTGCTGCGGTGGGTGAACGCGCTGACCACCCAGTTCTTCTACGAGCTGTCGCGGCGACGACCCGAGGTCGTGAAGCGGGCGCTCCGCAAGGGCGTCGTTCGGGAGCTGCCGCCGGGCTATGACGTCGACACGCACTTCACTCCGCACTACGACCCGTGGGACCAGCGGCTGTGTGTGGTCACCGACGGGGACCTGTTCCGCGGCATCCGCGACGGGCGCGTGGATGTCGTCACCGATCACGTCGAGACGTTCACGGCCACGGGCCTCCGGTTGCGCTCGGGGCGGGAGCTCGACGCCGACGTGATCGTGACCGCGACCGGGCTCGACCTGTTGTTCGTGGGCGGCATCGAGCTCGCGGTCGACGGCGCGGTGGTCGACGTGGCGTCGCGGCTGGCCTACAAGGGCATGATGCTCGAGGGCGTGCCGAACTTCGCGATGGCCATCGGCTACACGAACGCCTCGTGGACGCTGAAGTCCGACCTCACGTGCACCTACGTGAGCCGACTGCTCAACCAGTTGCACCTGTCCGGAACGACCACGTGCACCCCGGTCAACCAGGGGGTGCCGGTGTCGGGGGACTCGCTGCTGGGCCTGAGCTCGGGCTACGTGGTGCGGGCCGCCGACCGGTTCCCGAAACAGGGGGTCCGGTTCCCCTGGCAGGTGTACCAGAGCTATCTGCGGGACCACCGCATGATCCGGCGCGGCGGCGTCGGCGACTCGCTGGTGTTCTCGGGTTCGCGCGACGCTGGCCGACGAGCGACCGCTCGCCGACCGGTCGCCACGCAGGCAGGAGGTCGATGATGGAGTCACTACAGGGTCGGGTCGCGGCCGTGACGGGCGCGGCGTCGGGGATCGGACGGGCGCTCGCGATCGAGTTGGCGAATCGCGGCGCGCACGTCGCGCTGAGTGACGTCGACGAGGCCGGTCTGGCGGAGACCGTCGGACGGTGTGAGGGCCGCGGTGTGAAGGTGACGTCGCAGGTGCTCGACGTCTCGGATCGCGACGCCGTGTTCGCCTGGGCCGAGCAGGTCGCCGCGGACCATGGCGCGGTGCACCTGATCGTCAACAACGCCGGCGTCGCACTCTCGGCGACCGTCGAGCACATGACCGACGACGACATCCGCTGGCTCATGGACATCAACTTCTGGGGTGTCGTCCACGGAACCCAGGCGTTCCTCCCGCACCTGAAGACCGCCGGCGAGGGGCATGTCGTCAACATCTCGAGCGTGTTCGGACTCATCGGCATCCCGACGCAGTCGGCGTACTGCGCGTCCAAGTTCGCCGTGCGCGGCTTCACGGACGCGTTGCGGGTGGAGCTCGAGATCGAGCGCTCCTGTGTCTCGGCGACCACCGTCCACCCCGGCGGCATCCGCACGAACATCGCTCGCAACGCGCGCATGGACGCGAGTGCCGATCGCATCGCAGGTGAGGCCGACCGGGCCCGGCGCGAGTTCGACCGGGTGGCGAGGACGTCGCCGGACCGCGCCGCCCAACGGATCATCGAGGCCGTGCTGCGTGACCGGCGCCGACTGCTCATCGGCGCGGACGCCCGGGTGTTCGACCTCGTGTCGCGTCTGCCGGGCCGGCTCGCACACGGCATCCTCGTCGCCGGGGGCCGCCGCCGTCGGTGAACGCTCCGCCGGTGACACCACGGAGAGTGGTTGCCTTGCCACGGGAGTCGTTCGTCGGTAGCGTCACGCCCGTGATGGGGACACAGATTGAGCTAGTCGAACGTCCGCTCGATGTTCCGTACTCGGAACTCGGCCGTGTGGGGGTCCGGGCCTCGGTGCCCTGGCGGGTCAGCATGCGCCGCACCCGCGCAGGGATGGAGGCGATGCTCCGGGAGCGGGCCGCTCACCTGGGTGCCTCGGCCGTGGTCGACGTGCGGTTCAAGCGCCGCAACGGGCTCCGATTCAAGCGGATGAGCCTGAGCGGTACTGCGGTCGTGATCGACCTCAGGGAGCCGTCGGCGGATGCGCCCCCGTCGGACCCGTCGTCCTCGACGCTGCCGTCGTTCGCGCCGGATCGCCCGACCGTCCGGGCCTGACCGAGCCATCCTCGGAGGGCGTGTTCCCCGACGGGGCATCGCCAGACGGCGCGGCCTCGAAGGCGGGTCGAGCATCGAACGCCGCCGTCCGTTTCGCCCGCCGCAGCACACTGAGCACCGCGGGCCCGGCGAGCAGGAGCAGCACCGTGGTGGTGATCGCTCGGCCGGTGTCCCACCCGAGCGATGTCACGGCGTCGTAGACCGCGAATCGACGCAGGTTCTCGACGAGCGGTGCGCCCGGCACGTACGACACCGATGATGACGTCCCCACGCTGAACGGCCAGAACCAGAGGTTCATGAGTGTGCCGTAGACGTACGCCGCGATGATCCCGTAGGCGACGAGCAGCCCGATCTCCCGCCGTCCCCGAGCCGGTGGCAGCAGCCCGGCACCGAGCCCCACCCAGCCGGCGGCCAACATCTGGAAGGGGAGCCACGGTCCGACGCCACCGGTGACGAGCGCTGAGGCGAACAGCGTCGTGGTTCCCAACAGGAAGCCGAACCCCGGACCCATCACCCGGCCGCCGAGGATGAGCAGGAAGAACACGGTCTCGATCCCGGCGGTGCCGGCGCCGAGTGGTCGCAGCGCCGCGCCCACCGCGGCGAGCACCGCGAGCATGGCGAGCGCGCGGGTGTCGATCCCGCCGTCGGAGAACTCGGCGAGCAGGACCCCGAGCAGGAGCGGCAGGAGGATCGAGAACACGACCGGTGCGTCCACGCCGTGGCTCGTGCCCGCGTCGACGGCGATCAGCAGCGGCCAGGCGAACGCCGCGAGACCGGCGAGTGACACCAGCGCCAGCACCGTCGCGCTGCGACGACCGATCGGCAGCGCGCCGGCGGTCACGTTGGGCCTCCGGCCGCGTCGAGTGCGGCCTCGATCACGGCATCGACGTCGAGCCACGCCTCGGGGGCGAGCACCTTCGCCACCTGCGGGGCGAGCATCGGGGAGGCGCACACCACGGCGGCGGTCGGGCCGTCGGCGACGACCTCGCCCTGTGCGAGCACCACGGTCCGGTCGCAGGCCGTGGCGACGAACTCGACGTCGTGGGTGGCGACCACCACGGCGGCGCCGTCGTCGGCCAGTCGGCGCAGGACGGTCCGGAGCTGCTCCTTCGCGGCGTAGTCCAGACCACGGGTCGGTTCGTCGAGCAGCACCACCGACGGTGCAGCCGTGAGCTGGACGGCGAGCACCAGCGCGAGCCGCTGGCCCTCCGAGAGGTCGCGCGGGTGCACGGCGCCGTCCACGCCACCGCCGGTCAGGTCGTCGAACAGCGCCCGACACGTCCCGGCGGCTGCTGCGGACTCGGCGTCGGCCTGCGCGCACTCGTCGTCCACGGTCTCGAGGTAGAGCAGGTCACCGGAGGTCTGCGGGACGAGCCCGACGAGCGATCGACGCGTCGCCGGGGACGCCGAGCGGGTGTCGGACCCGGCGACGTCCACCGTGCCGGAGGAGCGTGTGCCTGATCCCTGCAGCGCCCACAGCAGTGAGCTCTTCCCGGAGCCGTTCCGGCCCATGAGCGCGGTGACGGTGCCGGCGTCCAGCGAGAGGCTGACGTCCCGAACGGCCTCGACCCGGCCGTGACGGACCCCGACGTTCGTCGCCGTCAGCCGTGGTGCGGCGCTCCGGTCGGGTTCCGGCTCGGCGAGGTGCGGTGAGCCGAGGCCGTCGCGCAGGAGGGTGGCGTGCCGTCGGGCGTCGCGCACCGACAGTGGCAGCGGCGACCAACCGAGTGCTCGGCCGAGTCGCACGACCGGCGGCGCGAGCGGCGCCTCGGCCATCACCGCGGCCGGATCGCCGTGCACCACGTGACCGTCGTCGAGGACGCGCACGACCACGTCCGCGTACTGCAGCACGCGTTCGAGCCGGTGCTCGGCGAGCACGACCGTCGTCCCGAGGTCGTGCACGAGTCGAGTGATGGCCGCGAGCACCTCCTCGGCCGCGGTCGGGTCGAGCGCGGACGTCGGCTCATCGAGGACCAGCACTCTCGGGTGACACGTCAGGACCGAGCCGATCGCAACACGCTGTTGCTGCCCACCCGAGAGATCACGGAGGGGCCGGTCGCGCAGCTCCGCGATCCCCAACAGGTCGAGCGTGTCCTCGACCCGTGGGCGCATCACCTCGGGGGCGATCGAGAGCTGCTCCATCCCGTAGGCCAGTTCGTCCTCGACGACGTCCGTGACGAACGACGCCAGCGGGTCCTGTCCGACGACCCCGACGACGCCGGCGAGCTCACGAGGCGGCAGCGCGCTGGTGTCGTGGCCGTCCACGAGCACCCGACCCTGCAGCAGGCCACCGGTGAAACGCGGGACGAGCCCGTTGATCGAGCGGAGCAGCGTGGTCTTGCCCGAACCGGTGCGGCCGGTGACCAGACAGAGGCACCCCTCGGGCACGGTCAGGTCGACGTCGCGGAGAACGGGCTCGTCGGCGCCGTCGTAGGTCATGGTGACGCGGTCGAAGCGGATCACGGCACGAGCTCCGAGCCGGCCGTGCCCGGATGGGACCCTGCGACCGGTGCCGCGGCGAGGCGGAGTTCGGACGCCGGGGGTCGTGTGCCGCCCGACCCGACGGCACCCCCGGCAGCCGACCGGTCGGGGACAGGCGGCGCGACGACCGCCGGCAGCAGACCGACCAGGATGCCGATGGTCGAGAGGGCGGGCAGCGTCGGCCACGCGAGCGGGTCGAACATCGGAACGACCCGATCGGGGTCGAGGCGGGATGAGGCCACGAGCGTGGCGGCGACGGCGACGCCCGAGGCGCTCACCAACCACTCCGGCCACGCCCACGGGTCGGGCCGGTACGCGGTGGGCCGGACCCGTCGCCGCGCCGTGGCGATCCCGGCGACGGCGAGCGCGGCGCCGGCCGCGAGCACGGGCAGGCCCTGTGCCGCGGAGGTGGTGCCGTCGAGCACGCCGTAGACGCCGATGCACACGCCGATGAGCCCGAGGATCAACAGCGCGCCCGTCAGCCGGCGGCGCGCCGGCGACGTGTCACCGATGCGACCGTAGCCACGTGAGTCCATGGCTGCGGCGAGTGCCAGCGACCGGTCGAGCGCGTCGGCGAGCACGGGCACGGCGACGGCACGCACGGCCCGATGTCCGCGTTCGGTCCCGGCGCGCAGCTGGCGGGCCCGACGGACGCGCTGGACGCTCTCGGCGAGCTGCGGCGCCATGCTGAGGCTGACCACGACCGCGGTGCCCACCTCGTGGAGCGCCGCGGGGACGCATCGCAGCAGGCGCTTGGGATTGGCCAGGGTGTTGGCGGCTCCGAGGCTGATGATCATGGTGGCGAGCCGCAACCCGTCGGTGGCGGCGCTGAGCACGCCCTCGAGCGTGACGGGCCCCCCGAGCCGGATCCCGGCCGCCCAGCCCGGAAGATCCACCTCGGGGAGTCGGAGCACGACCGTGGTACCGACGCGATTGCCGAGCACCATGTACGCCACGACGCGGATGACCACGATGACGGCACCGAGGATCAGGTAGCCGCGAAAGGCACGGGCCCACGGCGCGTCGGTGCGCCGTGCCGCGACGACCACGCACGCCACCGCGATGATCAGGCACAGCGAGAGTGGGTTCGTCGTGCGACTGGCGGCGACGGCGAGCCCGAGCGCCCAGATCCACCATGCGAGCGGGTGGAGCGGTCGTGCGGTCCGCTGTCGCGGCGAGCGAGCCGCTGGCGCGTCGGCCGTCGCCTCACGCATCGGTGGGACGGCGTCGGCGCACGACGACCACGGCGACCGCGCCGAGCGCCGCGACCAGTCCGAGTCCGAGCACGGTGCCGATCGGCGAGCTGGCCGTCGACGACGTGTCGTCCGCTCCGGTTGCCGCGGTCGCCAGTTCGTTCGTCGCAGCGCGATCCGTGGCGTTCGAGTCGGAGCCGTCATCCGGTCCGGCTGTCGGCGGGCGTCCCGGAGCGTCAGGGGTCGCCGGCGCCACGCTGGTGGTCACACCGGCGACCTCGGGTGGTGGCGTCACGGTTGGTGCTGCTCCCGCCGCCCCGGCGGCAACCGGACCTGCCGGTGCCGATGGGGTGGGCACGGGGTTCGCGTCGGGGTCGGCGGCAGGGGCCGCCGGCGCCGCGGCGATCGGAGCCGGAGCGACCGGCGGGGCAGGGGTCGCCGGCGCGTTCGCCGCGGGAGTGACCGCCGCTGGGGGTGCGAGTCGCGGCGCGGCGTCCCGACCGTCCGAGAAGGACCAGCCCTCGACCGATCCGGGTGTGGGAGTGCGACTCGCTGCGCCCGTGTCGCTGTAGGTCCAACTGCCGCCTCGCGGCGCGGTCCAGTACGACCAGTACGCATCGGGTGGCGGTGTGTCGAGACACGTGGACGACGCCGGTGCTCCATCGATCCGGCACACGAACCCGGGGAACCGGGCCACGCCGCGCACGTCGAACCCGGCCTCACGGAGCGCGTCGAGTCCCGAGGCCGGCGCGCCGGGCGCGCAGCGGACGACGGTGCCGCCGGCCAGCCCCCGGAAGTCGACGATCACGGTCACCCCGCTGGCGCCGGGACACGCTCCGTCGGTGCCCGCTGTCGGGGCGGCGCCAACGGGCACGGTCGACGGGGACACGGCGGCCGCAGTGGCGGCGACGATGCACGCGACCGCGATCACCGAGCGACGCCGTCGGATCCGGCCGGACATGGTGGTCACGAACGGGACCGCCGACGCACGGGGTGTTCGTTGGCGTGGTCACCCTCGAGCCGAATGCATGCGAGCCCGGCGAGCAGCACGATCAGTCCGATCACCGCGATCGGTGCCCGGTGGCCTCCGGTGAACGCGAGCTCGGCCACGACGGGACTGCTCGTGGTGGCCGGGGACCGTTGACTGATGCCGAGCACATCCGCAGGCGAGTCACCGGCCGCGTCGGTCGGGATCGGGATCGGGTCGGTCGCGACCGGTGTGCTCGTGGGGGGCGGCGTTGTCGGGACGGTGGTCGAGCCCGGGGTCGTGGCGGTGCTGCACGCCGCGGGCGGTGCCGAGGCGACCGGCGAGGTCGGCGCCCGGCCGAGCGGCACGGTCGCGAACGCGAGCAGCGCCTGCGCCGTGGCCCGTCGGAACTGGTCTCGTGCCGTCGGGGTCACGCCGGCGCCGAGTGCCGCCTGGCGGGCCGTCGGCGAGTAGGCGATCGCGCCGGCGTCGGCCCCATCGGGGACATCCGCGCAACCGAGCTGCTGGCGTTCGATCCAGCTGGTGGCACGGTCGGCCTCGGCGACCCGTCCGGCGGCTCGCAGCGCCGCGGCGGCCAGGCCCGTGGTGTTGGTGTTCGCAGAGATGCCGGTCAGCGGGCTCGCGAACGACCCGTCGTCGCCCTGGATCGCGATCAGTCGGGCCACGGCACGGTCGAGGGCCGTCCGGTTCGGGTCGGGGAGTGACGTGAGCGCCAGGATCGCCAGCGCCGTCGTGTCGGTGTCAGTGGTGGTGTCGGCGAGGCAGGTCCGAGCACCGAAGGAGAACAGACGGAATCCGCCGTTCGGACACTGCTGGGCCAGCAAGTAGTCGACCGCTGACCTCGGCGCGCCCGTGCCGTCACGCTGCAGGGCGAGGATCCCGTAGGCCTGACTGAATCCATTCGACGCATCCGCGGGGGTCGTCGCTCCCGTCGGCGGTCGGTCGGCGAACCGTCCGTCGTTGCGTCCACCCGGGTCGACGACCAGTGTCGATTGCAGGGCAGCACGCAGGTCGCGACCACCGAACGTCGCGGGGTCCAGTCCTCGGGCGTGCGCGAGCAGGACCAGCTTCGCGGTGGGCCCCGAGAGCACCTGACCGTCACCGGCCGGGCTGGTGTACCGGCGCGACTCGGCGGCGAGCTGGGCGGTGAGCGCCGCCGCGGCGGCATCGGCCGAGCCGAGCGCCGTGAGCGAGAGCGCGGCGTCGGCGGCGAGCCCGTCGTCGGGTGCCCCGAGGTACGTGATGGTGCCGTCACTCGTCTGATTCGCCAGCCACGCCGCGGCGGCCTCGGCCGGTCCCGGTGGAGTCGCGCCCCCCGCACCGGCGGGCAGGGCGGCGGAGCCGACCAGCGTGACGACCAGCGTCGTGACGACCACCGCGAGCACCCCGGCCGCGAGCGGGCGCGCACGTCGGGGCCGACCCACTGCGGTCGGCGGGGCGACGGACCGGCCGTCTCGGGGCGCCCTCATGGGATCAGGTGCCTCACCAGACATCCATGAGACTCCGGGTCCGGCGG
>CAJBIS010000241.1 GCA_903953195.1 uncultured Actinomycetes bacterium | reverse complement strand
GCCCGAGGGCGAGGAGGAGCTCACCGCCGAGGAGCTGCTGGCACTCGTCGAGCAGCTGCACGCCGACTTCGAGGAGAAGCGCATCGACTTCGAGGAGTTCGAGGAGCGCAAGACCGAACTCTTCGCCCGCATCTCGGTCTGATTCCGGCCGCACGGGACATTCCGGCGCGTCGTTCCGGCGCGTCGTTCCGACGTTCCGGCACGTCGTTCTGACGTTCTGGCACCGTGACTCGCTAGCGTGGTCCCCAACTCGATCTGGGAGTCCTCCGTGAGCACACGCAAGCAGCGCAGTCTGGCCAACGATCTCGAGCGTCTCGCCGCCGTCGCCGGAGCGACCGCGGCGGTCGCCCAGACGGTGGCCACGGCATCGGACCGGGCCCACGACGTGGCCGAGATCGCGACCGAGCAGGTGGCCAAGGTCACCGAGTCGGCGCCACGGCGACGGGGTCTGATCGTCGTCGCCGTGCTCGCCCTGGTCGGGCTGGTCGCGCTGATCCTCTGGCGCCGCTCGTCCTCGGGCTCGGCGCAGCTCAGCGTCGTCGACGCCGGACCGGGCGCGCCGGTCGACATCGCCGTCACCACCTCGGCCTGATCGGTCCGATCGCTCCGTGGGTGCAACTGAGAAGCCCGGTGCCGTCGATCAGCAGCGCGTGTCCGCCGACGGACTCGAGCTGGGCCTGATCGGTCGCTTCGGCCGGTTCGTCTTCCGTCACCACCGTTGGGTCGGGCTCATCTGGCTCGGCGTGCTGGTGGGTGCGGGGGCGCTGGCCACCGCCGACCACGGTGCCACGTCCAACAACTTCTCGGTCCCCGGCGCGGACTCGCAGGCGGCGTACGACCTGCTCCAGGACCGGTTCACGAGCCAGAACGCCGCCACGGCGCAGGTCGTGGTGCAGGCGGCCGAGGGATCCACGCTGCAGGCCGACGCCGCCGGCGTCGCCAGCATGGTCGCGGCGCTCGAGCGGACCCCCGGCGTCGCCAGCGTCTCGAACCCGCTGACCGCTGACGTCACCGAGGCCCTCCAACAGGTCGCCGGGTCGCTGCCGCCGGCGGAGCAGCAGGCCGCCAAGGATCTGGCGAAGGGCATCCCGTCGTCGATCTCGAGCGACGGCCGTCTGGCCGTGGTGACGGTGTCGTTCGCCGAGTCGATGACCGACCTGTTGGACCGGTACCCGCCGAGCGCCGATCTGGCCGCCACGGCGTACGCCAACCCGTACTCGCAGTTGCAGTCTGCCGTCACCGCGGCGACGCCTGCCGGGATCACCACCTACGTGGGCGGGC
Source organism: uncultured Actinomycetes bacterium (assembly GCA_903953195.1). GTDB lineage: Bacteria > Actinomycetota > Acidimicrobiia > Acidimicrobiales > Microtrichaceae > SXMI01. The sequence continues at coordinate 1,135 of CAJBIS010000241.1, read as the reverse complement.
CGGTGGCGGACTCGTGGAACCAGCCGGTGAGTTGGTGGGCGAGCCACTCCGACGAGGTCGGCCTCGGCATCGGTGCCGTGCTGCTGCTCGTTGCCTTCGGCTCGTTCTTCGGCATGGTCATCCCGATCGTGACGGCGCTGTTCGGGGCCGTCACCGCGAGCGGGCTCGTCTACCTGCTCGCCACGCAGATCGACGTGTCGTCGGCGGCGCCGGCGGTCACGTTGATGATCTCGATCGGCGTCGGGCTCGACTACTCGCTCCTCATCGTGACCCGCTACCGCGAACTGCTCGCCGACGGACTCGAACCCGAGGCGGCGGCGGGCGTGGCCATCTCCACCGCGGGTCGATCCGCCCTGTTCGCCGGCGTGACCGTGTGCCTGGCGCTGCTGGGACTCGTGCTCGTCCCGATTCCGCTGGTGCAGACCCTCGGTGTGGCCGCGGCCATCGGCGTCGCCGTCATGATGATCGCCGCGGTGACGTTGTTGCTGGCACTCCTCGGCTTCGCCGGCGGGAAGATCGACCGGTGGTCGATCCGTCGCTCGACGGGCGATCCGGTCGATCTCGAGTCCTCGTTCTGGGGGCGATTCGCCACCCGGATGTCGGCGCGGCCCTGGGTGGCGCTGGTCGGGGGCACGGTGTTCCTGCTGTTGCTCGCCGTGCCGTTCCTGCGCATCCAGTTCGGGATGCCGGCCGACAACTCGCTCCCGGCGGGCCTGTCGCAGCGCAACGCCTACGAACTGATCGACGAGGGGTTCGGCCCCGGGACCAACGGGCCGCTGGTCGTCGCCGTCGGCCTGCCCAACGGCGTGCCGTACGCCGAGGCGCTCCAGCAGGTCGCACCGGTCAGCAAGGCCGTGGCCGCGCTGCAGCCACCGGGGACGCTCCGGGGCGTCGAGTACTCGGTGGGCCCGATCCCCAACAGTGCGACCGAGACGACGGCGGTGATCTACCAGATCATTCCGACGACCGGGCCCAACGACCCGGCCACCACCACGCTCGTCGAACGCCTGCGCGCCGATCTGGCGACGGCGACGAAGGGCACCGCGCTCGCTGCGCACGTCGGCGGTGCGACCGCGACGCTGATCGACCTCACCGACCTGGTGTCCCGCTACCTGCCGATCGTGATCGGTGGGGT
>CAJBIS010000240.1 GCA_903953195.1 uncultured Actinomycetes bacterium | reverse complement strand
GCATCGACCGGCGGCTTCACGGACTGCCTGCTCCAGCGAGGCGCTGCCGTGGTGCACGCGGTGGACGTCGGCCACGGCCAGCTGCACGAGCGGATCCGAGGCGACGACCGGGTGGTGGTCCGGGAACGGTGCAACGTCCGGCACCTCGAGGCCTCCGACCTCGGGTCCGAGACGGACTCGTTCCTCGACGGGGTCGTGGCCGACCTGTCGTTCATCTCGCTGACCAAGGTGCTGGACGCGCTCGTGCCGCTCGTCGCCGACCACGGGTGGTTGGTGCTGCTGGTCAAACCGCAGTTCGAGGCCGGCCGCCGTGACGTGAGCCGGGGTCGAGGTGTCATCCGTGACCCGGACATCTGGCGCGGCGCACTCGCCGGGGTGATCGACTCGGCCGCTGCGGCGGGAGCAGCCATGATGGACGTCATGGCCTCACCGATCCACGGCGCCGACGGCAACACGGAGTTCCTCGTCGAGTTCCGGCGCGGCGCCGTGGCGCCCGTCGATTCCGACGCCCGGCTGGACGCGGTGATTGCGTCGAGCGCGGCCGGGATCGGCGCGTGAGATGAGCACGTTCGCGTTGTTCCTGCGCCCGAACGGTGCCGCCGAGGTGGCGGCCGAGGTCGCGTCGTGGCTGGTGGATCGGGACCACGAGGTCCGATTGCTCGAGGTCGACGCCGGAGCGATCGGCCGACCGGAACTCGGGGTCGCCGACGACGAACTGGTGCCCGGTGCCGACGTCGTGGTCAGCCTCGGCGGCGACGGCACCATGTTGCGCGCCGCCGCGCTCGCCGCCCCGGAGGACGTCCCCGTCCTCGGTGTCAACCTGGGCGAGATCGGGTACCTGACCGCGGTCGAGCCTGCCGGAGCGAAGGTCGCGATCAAGCGGTTCCTCGCCGGGTCGTACGAGATCGAGGAGCGGATGCGGCTCGATGTCGTCGGGCCGACCGGTTCGGCAGGCGACGGTGGACCGGACGGCGCGGTCAGCGCGCTCAACGAGGTGGTGATCGAGAAATCGGGTTCGGGTCAGGCGGTGCGCCTGGACGTGGACCTCGACGGACGTCCGTTCACGTCGTACGTGGCCGACGGGCTCATCCTCGCCACGGCCACCGGCTCGACGGCGTACTCGTTCTCGGTCCGCGGGCCGATCCTCGACCCCCGGCTCCGGGCCGTCGTGCTCACTCCCGTGGCGGCCCACATGCTCTTCGACCGGTCGATGGTGCTGGGTCCGGAGTGCCGCCTGACCGCCCGGCTGGCCAGCGACCGGGCCGCCAACGTGATCGTCGACGGCCGGGAGATGTACCGCCTCGAGCCGGGCGGGCGCATCGAGTGCCAGCCGGCCCGTCGGCCCACCCGTCTGGTCACCTTCGGCGGACGCGACTTCCACAGCGTGCTCCGCTCGAAGTTGGCGCTCGAGGACCGCTGAGGCCGCGTCAGCCTCCGGTGAGGTCCGTTCCTCTACGCTCGGGCCACCATGTTGGTGGAACTCGCAGTCCGGAATCTGGGCGTCATCGCTGACGTCCGACTGCCGCTGCGATCCGGCATGACGGCGCTGACGGGTGAGACGGGCGCCGGGAAGACGATGATCGTCGAGGCACTGGAGCTGCTGCGGGGCGGCCGGGCCGATCCCGGACGGGTGCGTCCCGGTGCCGACGAGGCGGTTGTCGAGGCGCTGTTCGTCGACGCCGACGACCGGGAACTGGTGCTGCGGCGGGTCGTCCCGGCCTCCGGCCGGTCGCGCAGTTACGCCGACGGCGAGCTCGTGACCTCGGCACGGCTCGAGGAACTGACGGGCGCGCTGCTCGAGATCCACGGTCAGCACTCGCAGCAGGGCCTGCTGCGGCCGGGCGCGCAGCGGGACGCGCTGGACCGCTTCGCCGAGGTCGATCGAGCACCGCTGCGGGAGGCCCGTGACCGTGTGCAGGCGCTGCGTCGCCGACTCGACTCGCTCGGCGGCGACGATCGCGAGCGCGAGCGCGAGGCCGATCTGCTCCGGTACCAGCTCGACGAGATCACCGCGATCGATCCGAGGGTCGGGGAGGACGACCGCCTGTCGGCCGAGGAGGATCTGCTCGCCGGTGCCGTCGAGCACCGGACCGCCGGCGACGCCGCCGTCGAGGCGCTCACGGCGGACGACGGCGTGAACGACCAGTTGTCGCGGGCTGCCGCCCGCCTGGACGGGCGCGAACCGTTCCGGGCCGTACGTGAACGGCTCGAGGCGGTGGCGCTCGAGCTCGCTGACGTCAGCTCCGAGCTGCGGGACCTGACGGTGACGATCGAACCCGACGAGGAGCGGCTCGGCGCGATCCGTGGTCGCCGGCATGCGCTCGCCGAGTTGCGACGGAAGTACGGCGAGCGCGTCGAGGACATCCTCGAGTTCGCGGCGTCGACGAAGGCCCGACTCGACGAGCTCGAGGGCCGCGCCGTCGATGCGGCGGCCGTCACCGCCGAGCTGGCGGAGGCGCAGCGCGAACTCGATGCCGTGGCACGTGTGGTGGGTGCCGCCCGCCGGGCCGCAGCGCCGGAGCTGGCCGACGCGGTGGCCGCGACGCTCCGCACGCTCGCCCTGCCCGAGTGCCGCGTCGCGGTCGCCGTCGAGGACACCGACGAGCTGCCGGGAGCGGGGGAGCGGGTCACCGTCCTGCTCGCCGCCAACCCGGGAGCGGATCCGGCCCCACTGCAACGGGTCGCGTCGGGCGGTGAACTCAGCCGGGTGATGCTCGCACTCCGGCTGGTGTCCTCGGGCGGGCCTCCGACGATGGTCTTCGACGAGGTCGACGCCGGGATCGGCGGCACCGCCGCCAACGCCGTCAGCGCGGCGCTCGCTGACGTGGGCAGTCGCCACCAGGTGCTG
>CAJBIS010000239.1 GCA_903953195.1 uncultured Actinomycetes bacterium | reverse complement strand
GTTGCCGCTGATGATCGGCGTTCGTTCCTCGGCCATGCGTCCGAGCCTCCTCAGTCGTGTGCGTTCGACGCGCCGCGCAGCGCGTCGAGTCCGGGCAGGTCGCCCAGTTCGATCAGCTCGAGCGACGCGCCGCCGCCCGTCGAGATGTGGTCGATGCGGTCGGCCAGACCGAACTCCGCGACCGCAGCCGCCGAGTCGCCGCCGCCGATCACCGTGAAGCCACGACAGTCGGCCACGGCCTCGGCGACGGAGCGCGTCCCGGCCGCGAAGCGGGGATCCTCGAACACGCCCATCGGGCCGTTCCACAGGACGGTGCGGGCCTCGGCGATGGCGTCGCCGAACGCCGCCGCGGAGCCCGGTCCGATGTCGAGCCCCATCCAGCCGTCGGGCACGTCACGGCCGCAGGTGCGGACCTCACCGCCGGCGGACGGATCGCCGATGCTGCCGCCCGGTCCGAGCGCCACGACGTCCTCGGGGAGCAGCAGGCGGTCGCCGTGCTGTTCGAGCAGCGTGGCGCAGGTCGGGATCTGATCCCGCTCGCACAACGAGTTGCCCACCGAGTGGCCCATCGCCGCGAAGAACGTGAAGCACATGCCGCCGCCGATGACGACCCGGTCGGCGACGTCGAGCAGGGCCTGCAGCACGCCGAGCTTGTCGGACACCTTCGATCCACCGGTGATGGCGATGAACGGCCGTGCCGGCGCCTCACGGAGGCCGAGCAGCACGTCCACCTCACGGGCCAGCAGTCGGCCGGCGGCCGACGGCAGCGTCTGTGGCGGACCGACGATGGACGCGTGCGCCCGGTGCGATGCACCGAAGGCGTCGTTCACGTACAGGTCCTGGCCCTCGACGAGCTTTGCCACGAAGGCCGCGTCGTTGCCGGTCTCGCCCGGATCGAACCGCAGGTTGTCGAGCAACTCGACGCCCGGGGCCAGCTCCGCCAGCCGGGCCCGGACGGGCTCGACCGAGAACTGCGGGTCCGGCGCACCCTTCGGGCGTCCCAGGTGGGTGCACGCCGTGACCGTCGCACCCTGGTCGAGCAGCCACTGGAGCGTGGGCAGTGCGGCGCGGATGCGCAGGTCGTCGGCGATGACACCGTCGCGGATCGGCACGTTGAAGTCGACGCGCACCAGCACGCGCTTGCCGTCGAGCGGACCGAGGTCCTCGAGCTCCGGGACCCCGAACTTCACGAGTGGACCTCCGTGGTCGTGACGACCGCCGTCACTGGTTGGCGGCGCCGACGATGAGCGCCAGATCCACCAGACGGTTCGAGTAGCCGGCCTCGTTGTCGTACCAGGAGAGCACCTTGATCAGGTTGCCCATCGCCATCGTCAGGCCTGAGTCGAAGACCGAGCTGTACGGCGAGCCGACGATGTCCGAGCTCACGAGCGGCTCGGTGCTGTAGGCGAGGATGCCCTGCAGCGGACCGGACGACGCCGCAGCCTCGAACGCCGCGTTGACCTCGTCGACGGTGACGTCACGGTCGAGGACACCCACGAAGTCCGTGATCGAACCGGTCGGCACCGGCACGCGGAGCGACGTGCCGTCGAGGCGGCCCTGCATCGACTGCAGCACGAGCCCGGTGGCCCGGGCGGCGCCGGTCGAGGTCGGCACGATGTTGATCGCCGCGGCGCGGGCGCGACGCAGGTCGCTGTGCGGGCCGTCGACGAGCATCTGGTCGCCCGTGTAGGCGTGGATCGTGTTCATCAGGCCCTTCTGCACGCCGAAGGCGTCGTCGAGGACCTTGATGAGCGGCACGAAGCAGTTGGTCGTGCACGAGGCGTTCGAGACAACCGTGTGCTGCGCCGGGTCGAAGGTGTCGTCGTTGACGCCGACCACGAACGTCGCATCGGCACCGTTCGACGGGGCCGACACGATCACCCGGGGCGCACCACCCTCGAGGTGGGCCGCGGCCTTGTCACGGTCGGTGAAGATGCCGGTGGCCTCGATGACCACGTCGACGCCGAGGTCGCCCCACGGGATCTCGGCCGGGTTGCGGTGCGAGACGATCTTCAGCAGGTCGCCGTCCACGTTGATGCCGTCCGCGGTCACCTCGATCTCCCCGGGGTACTCGCCGGCGACGGAGTCCCGCTTCAGCAGGTGGGCCATCACGTCGAGTGAGCCGAGATCGTTCACGGCGACGAAATCGATGTCCGCGCCCTTCGCCTTCGCCACCCGGAAGAAGTTGCGGCCGATCCGGCCGAACCCATTGATGCCCACACGAACGGTCATGTCGCTCCTCGACGTTCCCAGGCCACCCCTCCCACGGGGCGGCGGTGCCACATGCGACCACGAACGGCCACACGGGTGCCAATCCTCGCGCGCTCCGTGACCATGGCGCGACGATCGCTGCCACGGGCCGAGTTGCGGCGGCGGGACGGGCGGTCAGCGACTGGTCAGCACGGCGGCCAGTTCGGCGCCGAGCCGATCGACGTCGTGCGCCGATCCAGCGGCCGAGCACAGCGCCGCAGGCCACAGTTCCGAACCTGCAACACCGTCGGCCGGGCCGATCGTCGCCGGGTCGAACAGCACCACGTCCGGTTCGATTCCATGCCGTTCCAGGGCGGTGACATGGTCCGCGAGGGCGTAGTCCTGCGTCTCCGAGGCCTGCGGGCGGAGGTTGCAGACGTAGACCAACTGCGCGTCGGTCGCCCGCAGCGCGTCGCCGATCCCGGGGACGGCGGTCGCGGCCAGGACGCTCGTGTAGAGCGAGCCCGGCCCCAGCACCACCTGATCGGCGGCCACGATGGCGTCGACGGCCGGACCGCACGCCGCCACCTCGGGCGGGTCGAGCGCGACCAGGTGCAGGTCCGACCGGCCGGCCACGGCGACCTGCCCGCGCACCTCGGCACCGGAACCGACGACCGCCCGCAACTCCACGGGGGTCGTGGCCGCCGGGAGCACCCGGCCGACCGTGCCGAGCAGTCGGCCGACCTCGTCGAGCGCCGCCACCAGATCACCTTCGGAGTCCTCGAGCGCGGCGATCAGCAGGTTGCCGAAGGCGTGGCCCTCGAGCTCACCCGAGGTGAACCGGTGCTCCATCGCCCGCAGCAGCGGCGACGACTCCGGGGCGAGCGCCACCAGGCACTTGCGCAGGTCCCCCGGCGCCGGTCGGTCACCGGCGGCGCGGAGTCGGCCCGTCGAGCCGCCGTCATCGGCGACCGACACCACCGCGGTGATGCGACCCGCGTAGGTGCGCGCCGCGGCCAGGGACGCAGCGAGGCCGTGCCCACCGCCGATGGCGACGACGCTCGGCCCGGCGAGTGCGGCGTCGGTCACCGGTCCACGTCCCGGTGCCGGATGCGGGTCTCGACGCCCTGTTCCATCAGCCACGCCGCCATCTGTTCGGCGATGGCAACCGATCGGTGCCGGCCTCCGGTGCAGCCGAACGCGACGGTGAGGACCGCCTTGCCCTCGGCCAGGTACGCCGGCAGCAGGAGCTCCAGCAGGTCCTGCACCCTGGCGACGAACTCGTCGGTGAGCTCGAACGAGTTCACGTACTCCTGGATCTCGGGATCACGCCCCGAGTACGGCCGCAGCTCCTCCACCCAGTACGGGTTCGGCAGGAAGCGACAGTCGAGCACCAGGTCCACGTCGGGCGGCACCCCGTGTTTGAAGCCGAACGACGTCACGGTCACCTGCGTCCGGGCGGTCCCCGAGTCCTCGGCGAACAGGTCGTAGACGCGGGCCCGCAGGTCGTGCACGTTCAGGTCGGTCGTGTCGATGAGCACGTCCGCGATCGCCCGGACGTCGCTCAGACGTTCGCGCTCCTGCTCGATGGCTCGTTCGACCGAGTCGCTCTCGGCCATGAGCGGATGCCGCCGCTTCGACTCCCCGTAGCGACGGACCAGCGTCGAGGTCGCCGCGTCCAGGAAGACGGTCCGGATCGTCGTGCCATCGGCACGGAGCCGATCCAGTTCGGTGGCGACCATCGACGCGTCCGCCCCCGTCCCGACGACGAGTGCGAGCGGCGCTGCCGAGTCCTGGAAACGGGCGAGTTCCGCCACCTTCGGCACGAGTTCCGAGGGCAGGTTGTCGATGACGAACCAACCCAGATCCTCGAGCGACTTGCCCACCTGGGTTCGCCCGGCACCTGACATGCCGGCGATGACGACGAGATCCACCACGGCGTCACGCTACCGGGATCCGAGCAATCCACCCCGGAGTGCATCCAGACCGCCCTCTGAGAGCGAAACACCCTCCGTACCCCAGAAAAGGAGGCGCTCGATGCGCTCGAAGACCCTGTCCACCATGTTCGCTCTGCTGCTCGGCCTCGGCCTCGTGGCCAGCGCCTGCTCGAAGGACGACGAGGCGGCCACCGAGGCCAACTCCAACACCACCACCACGGCGGCTGCCGAGGGCGGTTCCTCCACGACCATGGCGGGTGACATGGGCACCATCGTCGACGTCGCCGCCGGCAACGCCGACTTCTCGACGCTCGTCGAGCTCGTGACCGCCGCCGGCCTGGGCGAGACCCTCTCCGGCACCGGCCCGTTCACGGTGTTCGCCCCGACGAACGAGGCCTTCGCCTCGCTCGACCCGGCGACCGTCGAGGCTCTCAAGGCCGACCCGCAGGGTGCCCTCACCGACGTGCTGAAGCTGCACGTGATCAGCGGCAAGGTGGACGCGGCTGCGGCCACGTCGGCGGCCGGCACCTGCGTCGACACGCTCGGTGGCAAGGTCAAGGTCGAGAAGACGGCTGACGGCAACCTCACCATCGGTGGCGCCCCGATCGTCAAGACCGACATCGAGACCTCCAACGGCGTGATCCACGTGATCAGCGCCCCGATCACCAAGGCCTCGACCGACTGCTGATCGAGTCCTCCTGGCGCTGCCCGTCCCATCGGCCACCCGGCCGGAGGGGCGGGCAGTGTCGCGTCCGGGCTCAGGTCGCGTCCGGGCTCAGACGGCGCGTCGGAACTCGAGCAGGATCAGCCGCGGGATCGTGTCCGCGGCGTCGAACGCCCAGTACTGCTCGAGGTACGCCGCGGGCGGCGCCGGTTCGTGCATCCGGACCAGGTGCAGACCGTGGGCCGACGCCGCGTTGACGTAGCGACTCAACGGTCGGTGGTGGAAGGTGATGACGACGTCGTCGTCGACCTCCTCCTGCGTCGTCGCCTCCGGCAGGTACGGCCCGATGCGCCAGTACTGCTCGGGCGGGTCGACCATCTGGTCGTCGATCCAGCCGCTCCCCGGTGTCTGGAGGATCGGATGGTTGAGCACGACGAGCGCGCTTCCGCCGGGGCGAAGCACTCGGGCGAACTCCCCGAGCGCGCCATCGAGATCGTTCACGTGTTCGAGCACGAGACAGGCGATGACGCCGTCGACGGCGGCGTTCGCCACCGGGAGTCGGGCCACGGCGCCCCGCACGTACGTCGGCGTCCCGCCGCGGCTCCGCGCGACGGCCAGCTGCGCCGTGACGATGTCGACGCCCACCGCCTCGATCCCGACGTCCGCCGCGGCACGGGTCACCTGGCCGTCACCACAGCCGACGTCGAGCACGCGCCCGCCGGCGGGCAGCGCGGCCGTGAGCATCGGGATGATCTGCTCGACGTACTCGGCGTCGGCGCCGTCGGTGAACTCGCGCTGCCACCACTCGGCATGCCGGTGCCACTCGTCGATCGTCTCCCGGTCGTGGTGCTCAGCCACGACCACCTCCCGGGTCGTGGAGCGCGGAGTACACGGCCTCGGCCACCGCCTCGGGCAACCACGACACGGCTCGGAGTTCCTCGAGCGACGCCTGCTGCACAGCGCGCACGCCACCGAACTGCTTCACGAGTTTCACCTTGCGTTGCGGGCCCAGCCCCGGGATCCCGTCGAGCACCGACTTCGTCATCCGCT
>CAJBIS010000238.1 GCA_903953195.1 uncultured Actinomycetes bacterium | reverse complement strand
GTCCCCCGCCGTCACGGCCGCGCTCCACCACCCGGTCGTGCTCGAACTCATGGATCGCTGGCTGCCTGCGGACCACTGGCTGCTCGACCAGCAACGCATCGGCGTCGTCTACCAGGACGCGCGACCGGGACCGGACTCGGGCTACACCCGGATCGGGTGGCACAGCGACTGGCAGAGCGGTCCGCACCTCGACGTCTGGCCGGCGGTCGCCTTCACCCTCCACGTCGACGGCACGAGCCCCGCCAACGGGTTCCTGCGCGTGGTGCCCGGCAGCCACCGGTGGAGCACGCCGGCGCCGTTCGTCAATGCCAACGGTGCGGTCGTTCCGGACGGCGCGCCCGCGGCAGGCGGCCACACCGCGGAGCCGCCGCCGGTCGACATGCCGCTCGGGTTCGACAAGGTGCCCGGCGAGATCGCGATCTACTGCGAGCGGGGCGACACCCTGTTCCACGACGGCTACCTCTGGCACTCGGCTGCGCGCGGCACCGACGACCACTCGCTCCGGCGCCACGTCCGCGGTTCGTTCCACAGCGGCAACGAACGGCTCGAACACGAGCACCTCGACGACTTCGTGAAGAACGCCGCGCGCTGACGACTCAGCCGCGCCGCATCCTCGCGATGCCGCATGTCGTCGGCGGCGAGTCGGTCCGCCCGACTGGTCGACCTGACCTACGCTGCGCCGCACTGCGGTCGCACCGGTCGAGCCAACCGGGCCGAGCGGGGCCCACGAGGAGAGACCAGCTGATGTCCACACACGCTGACGACCAGCCGACGGTCGATGCGGACGCCGCTCGGCTCCACGAGCTGGGGTACGCGCAGGAACTGCGGCGGGGGCTCGGCACGTTCTCGAACTTCGCGATCAGCTTCTCGATCATCTCGGTGCTGGCCGGCGCGATCACCACCTTCTGGCTCGGCATGGTCGCCGGGGGTCCGCTCGTCATCACCCTCGGTTGGATCGTGGTCGGCATCACGTCGCTGACCGTGGGCGCAGCCATGGCCGAGGTGTGCTCCGCCTACCCCACCGCCGGCGGCCTCTACTACTGGTCGGGGATGCTCGCCCGACGGAACCGGGCCCGCTGGTCGTGGTGGACGGGATGGTTGAACCTCATCGGTCAGATCGGCGTGATCGCGTCGGTCGACTTCGCGCTCGCCAACTTCGTCCTGTTGAGCATCAACATCTTCGGCGACGCGAACAGTCCGATCATCGAGATCAACCGCTGGTCGGTGTTCATCACCTACCTGATCGTGCTCGCCGTCCACGGGTTGTTGAACACGTTCGGTGTGAACCTGGTCCGGATCCTCGGCGACGTGAGCGTCTGGTGGCACGTCGCCGGTGTCGCGGTGATCGTCGTGGTGCTGTTCGCGTTCGCCGAACCCGGCAACCTCGGAATGTCCAGCGTGCTGGAGTTCCGGAACGGAACGGGCTGGTCGTTCCCGGGCGCGGGCCTGTACGTCGTGCTGGTCGGCCTGCTGCTCGCGCAGTACACGATCACCGGGTTCGACGCGTCGGCGCACGTCTCAGAGGAGACGAAGGGTGCGGCGGTCGCGGCACCGAAGGCGATCGTCCGGTCCATCTACATCTCGGCGATCGCCGCGCTCGTCCTGAACGTGGCCATGGTCCAGGCCATCCCGGCGGACGCGTACGACGAGATCGCTGCGAAGGGGATCCTCGCCGGACCCGAGGTGTTCCTGCTCGCGATCACCGGCACGCTCGGCAAGTTGTTGGTGATCATCTCGACCGTCGGCCAGTTCTTCTGCGGCATGGCGTCGGTCACCGCGAACTCGCGCATGATCTTCGCGTTCAGCCGCGACGGCGGACTGCCCGGATCGAGGCTCTGGGCGCGCATCAACCCGCGCACCCGCACACCGACGAACTCGATCTGGCTGGGCGTCGGCCTCGCCGGTGCCATCGGCGTGCTCTCGCTCGTGCAGACCGACCTCGCCTACCCGGTCGCGTTCTTCGCACTCACCGGCATCGCGGTGGTCGGGCTGTACCTGAGCTACGCGATCCCGGTGTTCCTCCGGTTGCGCAACCCGGACTTCACGCCGGGCCCGTGGAACCTGGGTCGCTGGTCGCCGGTCGTGGGCTGGGCGGCGGTCGCCTGGGTGGCGTTCATCACCGTTCTGTTCTGCCTGCCGGTGTTCAGTCCGTGGGACACATGGGAGACGTTCAACTTCACCGGGCCGATCCTGTTGCTCGCCGTGCTGCTCATCGGCGGGTGGTGGTCACTGTCGGCGAAGCGGCGGTTCACCGGACCTCGGACCATGGGGTCGCTCGATGAGATCCTCGCCATCGAGGCCGAGCTCGACGCCGAGGAACACGACATGGAGTCCCACCACACGATGCGGCCGCCGGCGCACGACGGCCGCGACCGCTGAACCGTCCCGCGCGGAGTGACGCCGACGCGCACTCCGTCGATCACCTGCGCGGATTCGCCGAGCAGTAGGTTCTGAACGTTCTCAACGGGGGAAGCAGATGGCTGAGTACAGCGACGCGCCGTCGACCGAATCGGTCCCGGTGCCCGACGGCGAGTTCGAGTGGCACAAGGTGCTCGACCACGACGAACTGCCCGAGGGCCGCGTCCGTGCCGTCACGGTCGGCCGCCGCTCGTTGTGCGTCACGCACGTCGATTCGTCGTTCGGGGCGATGGACAACCACTGCCCGCACCAGGGCGGGCCGCTCGGCGAGGGATCGATCGAGCAGGGTTGGCTCCGCTGCCCGTGGCACGGATACGACTACTCGCCGTGCAACGGTCGGCCGCCCGGTGGGTTCGCCGACGCGCCCGAGGCGTATGCGACGGAGGTTCGCGACGACGGCGTGTACGTGGCGGTCCCACCGGACCCCGAGCGCGGGCGAACCGTGTCGGATGTGCTGGTCGAGACCATGAACAACTGGGGTGTGCGGGTCGTGTTCGGCATGGTCGGTCACTCGAATCTCGGGTTCGCGGACGCCATGCGCGTCGCCGAGGAACAGGGTCGCATGCGGTTCTTCGGGATCCGCCACGAGGGTGCGGCCGCGTTCGCGGCCAGCGCCTACGGCAAGCTCACCGGTGAACTGGCCGGCTGCTTCGGCATCGCCGGCCCGGGTTCCACGAACCTGCTGACCGGTCTGTACGACGCGAAGGTCGACCGGGCGCCGGTGCTGGCCATCTCGGGTCAGGTGCCGTCCAAGGAGTTGGGCCGCGGTGCATTCCAGGACCTCGAGCTCGACAAGGCCTTCAACGATGTCGCCGTCTACTCCCGCACCGTCCTGCCGGGTTCCGACCATGCCGAACTCATGACGCTGGCCTGCAAGACCGCGCTGGTCGACCGTGGCGTGGCACACCTCGTGCTGCCCGACGAGGTGCAGGTGATGCCCTCGACCGCGTCAGCCGGCGGCCCCGAGGGCCGCGTCAGCGACCAGCGTGTGCGGCCACCTCACGACGCGCTCGCCGCGGCCACCGCGGCGGTGCTCGAGGCCCGCCGGCCGGTGTTCGTGGTCGGCCACGGCGCCCGGCACGACATGGAGTTGATCGTTGCGCTGGCCGAACGGCTCGGCGCCCCGGTGCTCACCACCTTCAAGGCGAAGGGCCAGATCTCGGACCACCATCCGCTCGGCGCCGGGGTCCTCGGCCGCAGTGGCACGCCGGTGGCCTCATGGTGCATGAACGAGTCGGATCTGATCGTCGCGTGGGGCACCAGCTTCTCGAACCACACCGGCATCGCGCCCTACAAGCCGATCGTCCAGGTCGACCGCGACCCGATGGCACTCGGCCGGTTCCACCCGGTCACCGTGCCGGTGCTCGGCGACGCGGGGACCGTGGCGGCGGCCCTCGGGGCGGAGCTCGACACGCGCAGCGGCGCGGCACCCGACTGGGTCGATCAGCGCCCGGATGTGGCCAGTCGATGGGCCATCTGGCGCGACGAGAAGGCCGATCGCCGACTCGACGACCACGGCCACGGGGTGAGCGCCGCCTCGCTGTTCGACTCGATGAGCCGGCTCGTCGACCCCGATGCCGTCATGAGCGTCGACGTCGGCAACAACACGTACTCGTTCGGTCGCTACTTCGAGGTCACCCATCAGACCGTGCTGATGTCGGGCTACCTCGGCTCCATCGGGTTCGGGCTGCCCGGCGCCATGGGCGCGTGGGCCGCGGTCGGCGGGGAACGGCGTGTGGTGTCGGTCTCCGGTGACGGCGGATTCGGCCAGTACGCCATGGACTTCACCACCGCGTGTCGGTACGGGATGGACATCACGCACGTGCTGGTCGACAACTCCGAACTCGGCAAGATCTCCAAGGAGCAGCGCAGCGCCGAGCTCGACGTGTGGCAGACCGGCCTCACCAATCCCGACTTCGCCGCGTTCGCTGAACTGTGCGGCGGGCTCGGTCTGACGGTCGCCACCCGCGACGAGCTCGACGACGTGCTCGGTCGGGCACTCGCCCACACCGGGCCGGCGCTCGTGCACGTTCGCAGCGACGTCGACCTGATCTGACGCCGTCCCTCCCCCGATTCAGAAAGCAGACCGCTCATGCCACAGCTCTGGGAACTCGCCCCCGACTATGCACGCCACGCCGAGACCATGCGCGTGTTGTCCACCCACGTGCTCGCCCGCACCCGGTTCGCCGCCACCGGCAGGTTCGGGTTGCGCCCCACCGCCGGCGGTCTCGGCACGGGGATGTTCGGCGACGACGTCCGCCAGGTGCGCCTGTCCGGTGCGACGCTCATCGACGAGATGGCCGGGGCCAGCGGTGCGGCCACCAGATCGCTGCCCGTGTCAGGCCGCACGCTCGGAGAACTCGCCGAGTTCCTCGGCGTCGATCTGGACCCGTCGTTCTCGGTCGGCGCCGACACGCCGGACCTGCCGTCCGCCGGCTGGGTGGTCGACCTCGATGACGACGCCGCCCGACAGGTGGGCAACTGGTACGGGTTCAGCGACCTGATCCTGGTCCGGCTGCTGAACGCGCTGCCCGACTCCACGCCGACCGGCCTGCAGATCTGGCCCGAGCACTTCGATCTGGGCACCGATCTGGACGCCTCGCCGGGCGGTGAGCGCATGAATGTGGGCGGCTCCCCGGGAGACAGCTACCTGTCCGAGCCGTACCTGTACGTCGGGCCCCGCAACTCGGCCCGCCCGGGCGACGCCGCGTACTGGAACGCCCCGTTCGGCGCTGCGCTCACGTTCACGGAACTGCGCGCCACCGACCGTCCCGGCGACGCCGCGCTCGCGTTCCTGGTGCGCGGCGCCGAACTGCTCACCAACGGCTGACACCGGAGGATCGACATGGACAAGCTCGACGTGCGTGCATCGGAGCCCGTGGCCATCGCCACGTGGTCCCAGATCCCTGACCGTGTACCCGTCGGTGTGCTCGTCGGCAACGTCGACCTGGTCATCGTCCGGTACGACGACGACGTGTCGGTCCTCTACGGCCGTTGTCTGCACCGGGGCGCGATGCTCGCCGACGGCCACGTCGCCGGCGACAACCTGATCTGCTCGTTGCACGGCTGGGACTACGTGATCGAGAGCGGCGTGTCGGCGTACGACAACCGCGACTGCCTGGAGAAGTTCGACGCGTGGATCGACGGTGACACGCTCCTCGTCGACGCCGCGCAGATCCGCGAGTGGGAACTCCGGCATCCGCAACCGTTCGATCGAGACGCCTATCAGGGCGCCTATCAGGATCCGCACGGCGCCGTCGAGGAGCCCCACACC
The DNA here is from genome assembly GCA_903953195.1 of uncultured Actinomycetes bacterium. Taxonomy (GTDB): domain Bacteria; phylum Actinomycetota; class Acidimicrobiia; order Acidimicrobiales; family Microtrichaceae; genus SXMI01. The sequence continues at coordinate 5,866 of CAJBIS010000238.1, read as the reverse complement.
GCGCTGATCCACCGTCTGGCCGAGGACGGCCTCGCCACCTACGGACACCACGGCCCACTGGTGTCGATGGGCGTGTCCCGTGAGGACCTGCCCGCGTGGGACTCGATCCAGTTCGTCACGGCGCAACTGGCGCGCCGACCCAAACTCGACGACGACACCGTCGGCACGCAGTTGGTCATCGGCCCGAACGCCGCCAGGCCGCTCACGCTCGACATCCCGATCTTCGTCTCCGACATGTCGTTCGGCGCGCTGTCCGAGGAGGCCAAGACCGCGCTCGCCACCGGCGCCGAGGCGGCCGGCACCGGCATCTGCTCCGGTGAGGGCGGGATGCTGCCCGAGGAGCAGGCCGCCAACTCGCGGTACTTCTACGAACTCGCCAGCGCCGAGTTCGGGTGGAACTGGGACGTCGTCGAGCAGGTGCAGGCGTTCCACTTCAAGTTCGGCCAGGGCGCCAAGACCGGCACCGGCGGACACCTGCCGGGCGACAAGGTCGTCGGCAAGATCGCCCAGGTGCGCGGGTTGCCCGAGGGCACCGCCGCGGTGTCGCCGCCGACCTTCCTCGATCTCGTGGAGCTGTCCGACTTCCGGCGCTTCGCCGACCAGGTGCGCGAGCGATCCGGCGGGATCCCGATCGGCGCCAAGTTGTCGGCGCAGCACATCGAGGATGACATCGACGCGGCACTCCACATCGGCGTCGACTACATCATCCTCGACGGTCGCGGCGGCGGGACGGGCGCCGCACCTGCGTTGTTCCGCGACCACATCAGCGTGCCGACCATCCCGGCGCTCGCCCGGGCACGACGGCACCTCGACGCCCGCGGCCGTCGCGACGTCACGCTCATCATCACGGGTGGCCTGCGGACCCACACCGACTTCGCCAAGGCGATGGCCCTCGGCGCCGACGGTGTCGCCATCGCGAACTCGGCCATCCAGGCGATCGGATGTCTGGGCATGCGGGCGTGCGCGTCGAACGCGTGCCCGGTCGGCATCGCCACGCAACGGCCCGAACTGCGGGCCCGGCTGGTGGTCGACGAGGCCGCCGCACGACTCACCCGCTACCTGGGCGCCACCGTCGAACTCATGGGCGTGCTCGCGAAGGCGTGCGGACACGATCACCTGAGCCAGTTCACGCTGGACGATCTGACGACGTTCGACCGGGACCTGTCGTTCCTGTCGGGTGTCCGGTACGGGGGTGTGAGCTAGGTCGACTGCCGACGAGCGACCACGCGTGCTCGCAGGCCGGTGGGCTGCGTGAACGGACGGGCGGTGGCGCGCACGCCGCTGCCGAACGGCAGCACCCGTCGCTTCAGGTCGGCGGCGCCGGGCCGCAGGAAGCGGTCCGGGTCGACCCCGGCGGTCAGGTGCTCGCTGGCGACGACGAGGATCTCGTCACCCCGGCGGCTCGAGTCGCCACCGATGTGCGGCATGCTCAACACTCCACCACGCGCTGCTGCGGCGGCGCGATCACCTGACGAGGAGTCCACCATGGCCGATCAGTCACCGCCCTGGCCGAAGCAGGGCCCGGCGTCCTACTTCCCGTCGATCGAGCAGAAGTACGGGCGTTCCATCGCCGAGTGGCAGACGGTCATCGCCGACTGCGGACTCGACAAGCACATGGAGATCGTCGGCTACCTGAAGTCCGAACACGGACTGGGACACGGCCACGCGAACGCGCTGGTCGCCTGGACGCTCGCCGGCAACACCGCCGCGCCCTGAAGCACGTCCACCGACTCGTCCCCGGCGATACTTCGTTCGGTCCACACCCGATCCGGGTCGGATCACACGACGTACGCTGACGCCATGGCGATCACGGCGAACCGCGCAGGACAGGAACACCGATGGGTGACCACCGCCGAGACCGCCGACACCGTCGCCGCCGAGATCCACACGCTCGCATCGTTCACCACCCGACGTGACGTGACGATCAGCTGGGCCGACGGCAGCCGGCCGGGCACCGAGTTCGTGTTCGTCTACCAGGGTGACTCGATGCTGGTCGACATGACGCCCCTGTGGGCCGCGGTGAACCGCCTGCGAGACGCCGGCGTCTGGCTCGAGGTGTTCAGTCACCAGGTCGAACCGCTGCGCAACGTGCCGCGCTGAACGGCACGGCCACGCCCGGTTCCGCAGCGCCATGGCGGCGACCGTCGCTAGATTCGGCCACGGGTCGATGTGATCGGGGTCCGCATGCACGACGAGGAACCGGAGCCGTTGACGCGACGTCGACTGCTGCAGTGGTCGGGCACTGCCGGAGTGCTCGCGGTCTCGGCCGTGGTGCTCGATGCGTGCGCTCCGACGCAGCCTGCGATCACGACGTCGACCACCAGCACGTCCACGACGACCAGCAGCACCGTGCCGCTATCGCTCGACGCGAACGGCCTGTTGTTGAAGCCCGGGTTCTCGAGTCGGATCATCGCCCGGGCCACCGAGGAGATCGCGGGCACCGGATTCACGTACCGCTGGTACCCGGACGGCGCGGCGACGTTCCTCGACAACGCCGTGGCGGGCGGTTGGTACCTCAACGTCAACCACGAGGCCTCGCCCGGTGGGGTGACCAGCATTCGGTTCGCTCCCGACGGCAGCGTCGTGGGCGCCACCTCGGCGTGCGACGGCACGACCTACAACTGTGCGGGCGGCGCCACACCGTGGGGTACGTGGCTGTCGTGCGAGGAGTACGGATCGGGGCGCGTCTGGGAGTGCGACCCGGCTGGCGCGACGCCCGCGGTCCCCCGCGATGCCATGGGGCGGTTCAGCCACGAGGCCGCGGCCGTTGCCGCCGACGGGCGCGTCTACCTGACCGAGGACCAGTGGGGCGGCGGCTTCTACCGGTTCACCCCTGACTCCCCCGAGGACCTGTCATCGGGCACGTTGGAGATCGCCACCGGCGCCGGTCCGGTCGGCCCCGTCACCTGGGTTCCGGTCCCCGATCCGTCGGCGACCACCACCGCCACGCGCCTGCAGGTTCCGTCGACGATCGGGTTCAGCGGCGGCGAGGGCATCGACACGTCGGGCAACGACGTGTGGTTCACCACGAAGTACGACAAGCGCGTCTGGCACTACCGCACCGACACCCAGACAGTGGATCTCCGCTACCAAGGCGGATCGGGTGTGCTCGACGGGCTCGACAACCTGCTCGTCGACGAGGCATCCGGTGTCCTGTTCATCGCCGAGGACGACGGCAACCAGGAGCTCGTCATCATCCGGCCCGACAACGCCGTGGACGCAGTGATCCGTGTGCCCGACCAACCCGACAGCGAGATCACCGGCCCGTGCTTCAGCCCCGACGGCACCCGCCTGTACTTCAGTTCGCAGCGCGCGCCCGTGGGCGCATCCGCGGCGCCGGTCGGCGTCACCTTCGAGGTGACGGGACCGTGGGACACCTACCTGAACCGAACCGGGAGCTGAACGAGCGGACCCACCCGTCGGCCGTGCTGATCGCCGCCGACGGCACGCTCAGCTGAACCACCGGCGGCCCGGGAACCACTGCGTCAGTGGCACACTCGGGCCGTGGCGGACGAACAGGAACCACCTCGGTTCGCCGAGATGATCATCTACGGGGGCGAGTGGGACCTGCTGTGCGCGCACCTGCGCCAGCACGCACCGCACGTCGATCGGTTCGTCCTCGTGGAGGCCGACTGCACCCACTCCGGCGAGGCCCGCGAGACCAACCTCGAACGACGACGCGACGAGCTGCCCGTCGGTGACGCAGAGCTCCGGATCATCACGCTCCGTCAGCTCGACGGCGCCGACGTCGCGCGGCCCATGGCGCGGGGCGGCCGCCAGCGGAATGCCGGATACATGGGAGTCGCCGATCTTCCCGCCGACACGATCGTGTTGGTCGCCGACGTCGACGAGCTGCTGGCACCCGCAACCTTTGACCGCTTGCGTGACGAACTCGAGTCGCCGGTGCGGCTGCGACTCGACGTCCGCTACCAGTTCCTGGACCGGCGGGCACCGGGTTGGCCGTGCTGTGAGCAGCACGTCCCGGTGGAGCTGCGACGTGCACCGCCAGCAACGACCGACTTCGCGCAACCAGCGCTGCTCGCTGCGCGGCTGGGCGATCTGCGGCCGATGGGCCCGCAGAGTCCCGACGGGCTGCGCCGGCGACCGAAGCGACGCAGCGACTGGACCGCCGGGTGGCACCTCACCGGAATCGACCCGTCGGTGCGACAGGGTCGGAAGGAGGTCATCGGCGCGCACGCCATGACCGGCCGGATCGTGGATCCCGAGCACATGGCCCGCTGCGCCCGGGCCGGCGTGCACCATCGGGGCTGGTGGTACGTGGTGCCCGCGGAGCTGCCGCCGGAACTCCAGCGGATCGCCGACGCGATCCCCGGGTCGTGCGCACCGGCGCCGCTGCCGGATGCGCGACGTCGGCGCGCCCTGCGCGCCTGGGCCGAAGCCCGCCAGTGGGAACGACTGCCCGACCGGCTCGTCGCGTGCATCGACCGACGATTCGACGACCCGGGGGTGGTCACGACCGCCACCGCCGCGCTCGCTGACCGATGGATGGTTGGTCGAGCACGCCGCCGTGACGAGCGCGAGACCAGTCGGGTTCCGACGACGACCACCGAGCGGATCACGAACGACGCCGATCTCCACGATCACTGATCGACGTCACACGACGAGCAGAAGGCCACGCTGGGCACCGAGCGGGTATCGTAGGGAGATGGACATGTTCCCCCACGACTCAGACGACAGCGTCGCCACCGACCTGGCCGAGTGGTCGACCCCGGTTCTGCGGCGCGCCGCACTCGAGGACACCGCCTACGGCAGCGGATGCGTGGCCTCGGACTTCTGCACCGCCAGTGCGTCCGTGTCGACGCCGAACTGATCCAAGCGGCGGCACTGGTTCCGGCGCACAGCCGGGTTCCCACTGGGGTGGCGTCCGTGGAATCACACATCGACGACGTGCCCGTTGAGGACGATCTGTCCGAGTGGTCGACCCCGATCCTGCGGCGCGCCGCGCTCGAGGACACCGCCTTCGGCAGCGGAGAACTGTCCTCGGACCTCTGCAACGCCAGTGCGTCCCTGTCGAACGCGGGCTGAACCGCCAGACGTCTGGTACCCGAACGAGCGGCCTGCGATGGGTCGCGGATAGCGTTCGCCGGATGGATCACCAGATCGGCGAACGAGACGACGACGGCGTGAGCCTGTGGACGACACCAGTCCTTCGGCGGGCCTCCCTCGAGGACACTGCCTACGCGATTGAGGGCTCGAACTCGGACCGCACCGTGGCCAACACGGCGAGGACACCATCGGGCGCGACCTGACGCGACGGCTCGGCCATCAGACCTGGTCCGCCGGGAACGCCGCCACCGGCCGGAACTCCCGCTGCTGGCCACCGGCGACGACTCGTCCGTGCACGGTGACCCATGCGTGAGCGTCCATGGTCGCCGCATCGGCGACACCGACGAGCACCACGTTCGGAGTTCCGGTCCTGCGCAGCAGCCGGCGCACTGTCAGCGACTGCCGGAGACAGGTCGGATGCCACGGCAGCCGTTCCGACGCCCGAGCCACGGCCCGACCCACCAGTCGGCCCCGCCGGACGTCCGCGAGCTCGGCCGAGCTGAGCGGATCCTCGGCTCGCCGCAATTCGGACGCCACCGGCTGCGGGTCACCCAGCCGCTGCAGCAGCTGATCGTTCCGCAGTCGCGACATCCGCAGCGACGTGACCGCCAGTTCGACCGTGCAGCAGGTCGCACACCACGTCCGCACCAGCGCCCGGCGGAGTCGGGCCGGCCGGATCACCAGCCGCATCGGCACGGCGAAGGCGACGGCCGGCTGCACCGCGTCCCGCAGCGTCGGCACACTCAGCACGCGCCATGCCGCCATGATCCACCGGGATCCGCGGGGCGGAACGCCCGTC
>CAJBIS010000237.1 GCA_903953195.1 uncultured Actinomycetes bacterium | reverse complement strand
TGGACGTCCTCATCGGGGACGGACCAGTCGAACGAGCCGTCGGCGTCCTCGGTGAAGCCGTCGACTGAGGCGTTCGTCGCGTAGATCAGCCTGCCCATGGCGTCCTCCGGATGAGATGTGTGTCGTTGAGCCGACCCGACGCAGCGAGCAGCAGTGGACTCAGCGACCGGTGCTGCGGACGAGTCGGGCGAGGTCGCCCAGTTCGGCCTCGGTCCCGATCGCAATGAGGACGTGCCCGGCCTCGATCGCGAGGTCGGGCGACGGGTTGGTGAGGAACTGGCCGTCGCTCGTCCGCACGGCGAGGACCAGTGAACCGGTCTCGTCCCGGATGGCGGCGTCTCGAAGGGTGGAACCGACGAGCGCCGATCCGGGGGCCACATCGAACTCCTCGAGTCGGAACTCCAGGTTCTGTTCGTGCATGACGACGTCGAGGAATTCGGCGACCGACGGTCGCAGGACGAACGCGGCCATGCGGGCGCCGCCGATGTGCTGCGGGTTCACCACTCGGTCAGCGCCGGCCCGCAGCAGCTTGCCCTCGCTGTCACGAGTGCGGGCTCGACTCACGATGAACAGTGACGGCTGGAGCGAGCGCGCGCTCAGCGTGATGAACGAGTTGTCGGCATCGGCGTCGACGGCGGCCACGAGCGATGCCGCCCGGGTGATGCCGGCGGCGTCGAGCACGGCGTCGTCGGTGGCGTCGCCGACCACCGAGGGGTGGGGGCAGCCGGTGAGACGGTCCGCGTCGTGGTCGACCACGACGATGTCGCGACCGGCGGCGGCGACCTCGTCGGCGATGGCCCGCCCGACCCGTCCCCATCCGCAGATGATCACGTGGTCGTTCGTGGTGCTGATCGTCCGTTCCATTCGTCGCCTCCCGAGCAGGTCCTGCAGTCGTCCTTCGAGCAACGTCTCGATGAGCACGCTGAACGCGTAGAGCGTGACGCCGACCCCCGCGAGGATCAGCACCATCGTGAAGATCTTCCCGGCTGTCCCGAGGGGCTGCACCTCCCGGAACCCGACCGTCGCGATCGTCGTCACCGTCTGGTACAGCGCGTCGAGCAATCCGAACCCGAGCACGACGTACCCGATGGTTCCGGTCACGACGACGGCGAGCAGCATCCCCAGTGCCACGCCCAGGCGTCTCCAGTGACTCACGTGTCGACCCTAGGACGAGTCGTCGAACGGGGCACGCACCGCCGGCCGCACCAGCGAACGGGTGACCGGCGGATCGCTAACGTGACTGGCGATGAACGCTGTGCTGTCGACCTCGCTGACCGTCGCAACGGTGAACGTCAACGGCCTGCGGGCGGCGGCCCGAAAGGACATGGCCGCATGGGTCGCGGAGTCTGGCGCCGATGTCGTGACGCTGCAAGAGGTGCGTGCGCCCGACGACCTGGTCGCAGGGCTGGTGGCCGACGTGTTCGGCGATGACTGGCACCTGTGTCACGCCGAGGCGGCCGCCAAGGGTCGGGCCGGCGTCGCCGTCGTCAGCCGACTGCCGATCGTGCGCACTGCCGACGGTTCCGACGAGCCATGCTTCGCCGCCACCGGCAGGTGGATCGAGGCCGATGTGGACGCCGACGGCTCGCCCGTGACGGTCATCTCGGCCTACGCGCACACGGGTGACGCCGACGACGCCGACCGGATGGCCGAGAAGCTGGCGTGGTTCGACGCGGCGACCGAGCGCCTCGAGACGTTGCGCGCCGAGGGCCGTCACGTGTTGTTCACCGGTGACCTGAACGTGGCCCACCGGGACGCTGATCTGAAGAACTGGAAGGGCAATGTCGGCAGGGCCGGTTGCCACCCAGACGAACGTGCCCGCTTCGACATCTGGACTGACCAGCTGGGCTGGGTGGACGTCGCCCGCTCACTCGCCGGCGGCGATGACGACGTTGCCTACACGTGGTGGTCGTACCGGGGTCGGGCCTTCGACACCGACGCCGGTTGGCGCATCGACTACCAGTTCGCCACGCCGGAACTGGCAGCTGCGGCCGTGTCGGCTCGCGTGGATCGAGCGGACAGCTACGACCGGCGGTGGTCCGATCACGCACCCGTCGTCGTGACCTACGAGCTGAGCGGGTCCTGATCGACCGACGCGTTCGATCTCACCGGGTGTGTCCCGATCCGCCCCAGACGATGAAGGATCGCTTTCCCGAGATGGGTGCGGTCTCGGCGGGGCAAGGTACGGTGCTCCTCATGGTTGGCGTGGTCATCTCGATCGTCACCGCGATGATGCTCGCCGTCTCTGCCGGCATGAAGCTGCGCCGGCACCGGATCTGCCTCGAGACGTTCGAGACGTGTCGGTTGCCACTGTCGTGGCTCCCGCGTCTCGCCGTCCTCGAGGGCGCGGCCGCGGCTGGGATCGTGGTGGGCCTGTGGTGGCCGCCGATCGGGATCGCTGCGGCGTCAGGGGCGGTGATCTACTTCCTGGTCGCAGTGGCGGCCCATCTTCGCGTCGGCGACTGGAACGGCCTCACTGCGCCG
>CAJBIS010000236.1 GCA_903953195.1 uncultured Actinomycetes bacterium | reverse complement strand
GTACGCGGAGTCCACCGGATGGTGGATGTCCTGGTACCTGGGGGTTCCCGCGTTCGTGGCGGCGATCGTCGGCGCCGGGCTCGCCATGCGCCGCACCCTGCGGGCTGCGGCCCCGGCGATGGTGGTCACCGTGCTGCTCGGCCTGCTCGGTCTCGGCTCGCTGTATCTGTGGCGGCCGTCGATCACCCCGGATCAGCTCTGGGCGAGTCGACGCTTCGTGCCGGCGATCCTGCCGGCGTTCGCGCTGCTGGCGACACTCCCACTGGGCTGGGTGCTCGACCGGGATCGACCGGCTCGGGCCTGGCGACTCGCTGGTGTCGCGCTCGTGTCCGCGGCGCTGGTCGTCGCCCCGGCGCTCAGCACGTGGCCGCTCCGCGACCTCGCCCAGCAGCGCGGACACGTCGAGGTGATGCTCGAGGCCTGCGACCTCCTCGGTGATGACGCCACCGTGCTCGTGGCCGATCCGTGGTCGGCGGTCGGGCTGACCGGTTCCGTTCGGGCGTGGTGTGACGTGCCGGTCGGTGTGCCGGGACCGGCGTTCGACGACGAGACGATGCGGCGACTCGTCGACGCGGCCGAGGCGCAGGGGCGCCGTGTCGTGCTGCTGAGCGTCGACGGCCCCGGTCTCGGTGGTCTCTCGACCGCCGCCGGCACGATGCGGTCCACCTCGTCGGCGCTCGACCGGACGTCGCCGGAGCAGACGCTGACGTCACTTCCCGATCGGTACGCCGACCCCTCCTCGCGGTTGCCGGCGACCGCTCCGGACGGCTTCCGGCTCCACGTGCGCACCGTCCGGCCCTGACCGCACCGACCTGGACGCGAGGGTCGCGTCACTGCGGTGGTGGTCACCTAGGGTTGTCTCCCGTGACGCCCGACCCCGCTGCGGACGCCCGATCCGGCGCGAGGAAGCTGGTCATCCAGATCCCGTGCTTCAACGAGGAGCAGACGCTCCCCGCGACGCTCGCCGACCTGCCGCGGGAGCTCCCCGGCTTCACGGTGGTCGAGTGGCTCGTCGTCGACGACGGCTCGACGGACCGCACCGTCGACGTCGCCCGGGCCCACGGCGTCGATCACGTCGTCGAACTCGGGTACAACCAGGGCTTGGCGGCGGCGTTCACCGCCGGCCTCGACGCTGCGCTGCGCGTCGGTGCCGACGTGGTGGTCAACACCGATGCCGACAACCAGTACGTCGGCGGGTGCATCGCGGATCTGGTGCAGCCGATCAGTGACGGCGAGGCCGGCATGGTCGTCGGCGAGCGGCCGATCGAGGCGGTCGAGGAGTTCTCGCCGACGAAGAAGCGGCTGCAGCGGTGGGGGAGTCGGGTGGTGCGGGCGGCCAGCGGCACCGACATCCGCGACGCGGCGTCGGGCTTCCGGGCCTTCGACCGCGAGACCGCCATGCAGTTGCAGGTCTTCGGCCGGTACTCCTACACGATGGAGACGATCGTGCAGGCCGGTTGGCAGGGCATCCGGGTCGTCGGCGTGCCGATCCGCGTCAACCCGGCGACCCGGGAGTCGCGTCTGGTGAAGAGCGTGCCGCAGTACGTCTGGCGATCGGGCCAGACGATCGTGCGGAGTTTCGCGCTCTACAAGCCGTTCCGGTTCTTCGCCCTGCTGTCGACGGTGCCGTTGGCGCTGGGCGTGGTGCTGGTCGTGCGCTGGTGCATCCTCAAGTGGTTCACCGACGACGTCGCCAGTCGGGTCCCGAGCCTGGTCGCCGCAGCCGTCTGCTTCGTGTTCGCTGCGCTGGTCGCCATGGTGGGACTGCTCGCGGACCTGCTGTCGGTGAACCGCCGCATGATCGCCGAGGTGCGGCTGTCGCAACGACGACGGGACCTCGACGACGCGGCACGTCCGGTGGAATGACCGACCCCGCTGAGTCGTCCGGCTCCCCAGAGGCGGCGGACCGGGACGTGCCGGTCGGGGAGGTCGGCGTCGTGACCGGCCCCCGGGGCGGACGTGCCACTGCGGTGCGGGTGCTCGCGCTGCTGGTGGTGCTCGTGTTCGCCGGACTCTCGTTGCGCTCCGCGTGGTCGGACGTCCGCGCCGACCTGGCCCGGTTGACCGTGCCGGCGATCACCGCATCGGCGCTGGCGTTCGGCGCGGCCATCGCCTGTCAGTTCGCGGCTTGGTTCGGTCTCCTGCACCGTCACGCTCGGGCCAACACCTTCGGCATGCACGACGGAGCCGTGGTCTACTCGGTGGGCCAGCTCGGCAAGTACGTGCCGGGTGCGGTGTGGCCTGCGGTCATCCAGTCGGACATGGGGGCGCGTCGCCGGATGCCGTGGCGGGTGATGCTGGGGGCCTACACCCAGATGCTGGTCCTCAGCGTCACGACCGGCGCGGTGCTCGGGCTCGGCACCCTGCTCGGTCCGGCGCCGCCCTGGGTGCACGCGGTCGCCGTCGCCGGGGCGGTCGCCGGTGTGGTGTTCGGCTGGGCCGCGGTGCACCCCGACGCGTTGCACCGCTGGATGGACCGGGTGCTGCAACGCCTCACGGCCGCCGGGTTGCCGGAACGCCTCGACGGCCGTGCCGCGGCACGTGCCGCCGCGCTGTCGATCGTCGCCTGGTTGCTCATCGGCGCCCATGCCGTCGCCATCGTCCGGCCGCTCGGCGTCACCGCCGGCGATGCCCTGTTCGTGGGCGCCAGCTTCGTGTTCGCCTGGGTGTGCGGGATCGTGGCCGTGCCGTTCCCGGCCGGGCTCGGCATCCGCGAGGCGGTGTTGATCGTGACAGTCGGTCAGCTCACCGACCGACCCACGGCGGTGGCTCTCGCGCTGGCCTCCCGCCTGATCCAGGTCGTCGTCGATCTGGGCCTCGCCGGGGTGCTGGGCGCGCTCGGCCCCGTGCTCCGCCGCCGTCTGCCGGCCACCGATCCGAGCTGAGCGCGGCTGCTGTCGCGGCGCTCGGATCGACGGGGTCAGCCCGTCGGTCGCCGCGCCGTGAGGACCAGACCGGGGCCACGATCGGGCCGCCCACGCTGCCAGCGTCGCGCCGGAGCAGTCAGCAGTCGCGTGGCGGTGCCGAGCGCGTCGGGTGGCTGTGCGATCGAGTTGCTGGCCTCGGTCCGTTCGAGCTGGCTCGTTCCCGCGGCGGCTCCGCCGCCGGCCGTCAGTCGGCGGCCCAGGATCGCGTTGCGACCTCGTTCGAGGAGATCACCGAGTCCGGCGCCGTAGTGCTGGACGTGCACGTCGACCAGCCCCGCCCGCTGCGCGAGCTCCGCCAACTCCTCCGTTCGGTAACGGCGGAGGTGTCCGACCGCCTCGTCGAAGATCGCGTACCGCTCGGGGTCGGCGGGCGTCGAGATGACCAACGTGCCACCGAGGGCCAGCCGGTCGGCCCAGGCCTGCATGGCCGCGGCATCGTCCTCGATGTGTTCGATCACCTCGAACGCGCAGACCAGATCGAACCGGTCATCGGGGGCGAGGTCGTCGACCGTCGCGATCATGCGGGCGGTCGCGGTCCGTCGGGCGAGCAGCGCAGCCGTCGACGTCCGCACCGCGTCGGCCATCTCGGCGCCGGTGTAGTGGAACCCCAACTCGACGAGGCGAGCAGCCACTGCGCCACGACCGGGTCCGATCTCGAGTGCCCGGCCCGGTGGCAACGACCTGACGACGGGGTCGACCAGGTCCCAGCGCAGCCACGCGTTCAGGGTGAGTGCGGGCAGCCCGGTCCGGCGGGGGTGCACGGCGTCGCGACGGTCGAGTACCTCGTCGAGTGGCGCCACGGCGACCTCGGGCCGGTACGCGTCGGCGGCGGCCGCCGCGGTCTCGCGTGCGGTGCGGAGCGCCGAACGGTCATCCGCCAGCTCGGCGAGGGAGGCCGCGAGCGCGGCGTCGTCGCCGACGGGCACGGTGAGGACGGCGTCGCCGAGCAGTCGATGCTGCGCCGGGGTCGCGGCGGTGACGACCGCACAACCGAGGGTCATGGCCTCGAACACCTTGTGCGGAACGACCCGGGCGGTCTTCGGTCCGGTCCCGAACACGCCGAGCGCCACGTGGTGGCCGCGCACCTCGGTGGCGAGCGAGTCGGGGTCCAGCCAGTCGATCCACCGCACTCGCCCGGTGGCGGCCTCCGCCTGCGTGACCGCACGGTCCTGGCCAGTGCCGATCATCGTGAACTCGATGTCCTCGCGCTCGGCGAGCCGGGCGATCGCACGTCCGATGGTCGGGCAGCCCTGGAGCGGTGTGTACAGCCCGAAGAACACGACTCGCAGCGTCGCGGCGTCGATGTCGGGTGCGGGGACGGCGCCGGCTGCGCGTGACCAGATGTCGCTGCTGCCGACCGGAACCACGACGCAGCGGCCCCGGTGCTCGGGCGTGACGATCTCGAACTGCTCCTCGGTGTCGAGCAGGACGACGTCGGCGGCCGCGGTGGCCCGCCGATCGAGGAATGCCAGCAGCCGTCGCGTGAGGGAGCCACCGGTGCGGCGATCGGCTGCGGTGTCATCGAGTCCGACCAGATGGTCGAGCACGATCGTCGAACGCGGGTAGAGCAGCCGGGCCAGATGCACGTCGAAGTGTCCGAGGTACCCGACGACCACCACGTCGGGACGCGCACGATGCCGCAGGCGAGCGACGATCAGCCTCGCCCAGCAGCGTCCCACGGCGACCAGCAGTCGCAGCGCGCCGGCGGCCGACCTCGTGGCGGCGATGCGCTGGTCGGTCGACAGCGGGAGGGGGGCGTTGACCTCGACGACGTCGTGTCCGCGGTCCCGGAGTCCGTCGCGCAGCACGGCCACACGGTCGTGGGCAGCGGCGTCGTACGAACCGAAGACGACGACGGATGCGGGACGCTCGACCACGGTCGCTCAGGCTATGGGCTGGACTGCGGCCGGAGCCGCACGGTGGTCAGCTCTCGGGTTCGATGACGACGACGACCTCGCCCGCGGCGACCGACTGGCCGGCCTCGGCCTTGACCTCGGTCACGGTGCCGGCGACGTCGGCGGCGACGTTGTTCTCCATCTTCATCGCCTCGAGGACGACGACCGGATCGCCCGCGGCGACGGTCTGGCCCGCCTCGACGAGGACCTTCACGATGGTGCCCTGCATCGGCACGGCGATCTTCCCGCTGCCCGCACCACCGCCGGCGGCGCCGCCGCTGCGGCTGCGCTTCGGGCGGGGCTTGGCGCCGCTCGCCGCCGCGGGTGCGCCCACCTGCGACTCGGGCACGTACATGGTGACCGAGAAGCGCTTGCCGTTGACCTCGGCGTCGATCGTCCGGACCACCTTGGGCTCGGCGTCGGCGTCACCCGTGGCCGCGGTCACGCCGCTGACGCCGGACAGGTCGAGCACCTCCTCGACCCACTTGGTCGAGTGCTCGTTCGCCACGAAATCGTCGTGGCGCAGGATGGCGAGGTCGGCGGGGATGACCGTGGCGATGCCGGCGACCTTCATCTCCTCGAGCGCCCGGATCATGCGGGCGATCGCGATCTCGCGGGTCCGGCCCCAGGTGCAGAGCTTGCCGACGAGATTGTCGTAGTACTGGCTGATCTCGTCGCCGGCCTCGTAGCCGCCGTCCCACCGCGTACCGAAGCCGGAGGCGACGGCCAACGCCTCGATCGGGCCGGGGGAGGGGAGGAACGCGCCGCCCGCCGGGTCCTCGGCGTTGATGCGGCACTCGATGGCATGGCCCGTGATGGTCACGTCGTCCTGCGTGAACGGCAGCGCCTCACCGGCGGCGACGCGCAACTGCAGTTCGACCAGGTCGACGCCGGTGACCAGCTCGGTGACGGGGTGCTCGACCTGGAGGCGGGTGTTCATCTCCAGGTAGAAGAACTCGCCCTCCTGGTAGAGGAACTCGACGGTGCCGGCGTTCACGTAGCCGCAGCCCTGTGCCACCTTCACGGCGGCCTCGCCCATGGCGGTCAGGATCGCGTCCGGGATCCCGGGCGCCGGCGCCTCCTCGATGAGCTTCTGGTGGCGCCGCTGGGCGGAGCAGTCGCGGGTGCCCAGGTAGACTCAGTTGCCGTGGCTGTCGGCCATCAACTGGACCTCGACGTGGCGCGGCTTGGTCAGGTAGCGCTCCATGTAGCACTCGTCGCGACCGAAGTAGCTGAGCGCCTCACGCTGCGCCGACTCGAGCGCGGCCTCGGCCTCGTCGGCGGAGTGCACGACCTTCATGCCGCGACCGCCGCCGCCGTACGCGGCCTTGATGGCGATCGGGTAGCCGAACTCGTCACCGAAGTCGCGCACCTGCTGCGCGTCGGTGAGGATGTCGGTGGTGCCGGGCACGCCGAGCACGCCGACGCGCTCTGCGGCGTGGCGCGCCGAGATCTTGTCGCCCATCACGTCGATCGCGTCGGGCCCCGGGCCGATGAACGCGACGCCCAGGTCGGTGATGCGCTTGGCGAAGTCCGAGTTCTCCGAGAAGAACCCGTAGCCCGGGTGCACGGCCTCGGCGCCCGAGCGCTCGATGACATCGAGCAGCTTGTCGGCGTCGATGTAGCTCTCGGCGGCGGTCTGACCGCCGAGTGCATAGGCCTCATCCGCGAGGCGCACGTGGAGCGCGTCGCGGTCGAGTTCGGAGTACACGGCCACGGTGGAGATGCCCATCTCCCTGCAGGCCCGGATGACCCGGACCGCGATCTCCCCGCGGTTTGCGATCAGCACCTTGGAAAACACGGTCTATCTTCGCCCCATGAGCCTCGATCGCGCCAAAGCAGCCCTCGCCGGGACCCGATTCGCTGACGTCCGCTGGGTGGCCGAGACCGGATCCACCAATGCCGACCTGCCTGCACTGCTGGCCGAGGCCGGTGGCGGGGGTCAGCCGTTTCCCCCGGTGGTGCTGGTCGCCGATGACCAGCGAGCCGGACGCGGGCGCCTGGACCGCACGTGGGAGTCCGCCCCAGGGTCGTCCCTGCTCCTCAGCGTCGGCTTCGGTGTCGAGGACGTTCCCGCCGAGCGGCGGACGTTGCTGGCCGCTGCCGTCGGTGTGGCCGCGGCCGACGCGCTCGAGGGCACACGCATCAAGTGGCCGAACGACCTCGTCATCGACGATCCGGCGTCGGGCGCGTCGTTGAAGGTCGGCGGGATCCTCGCCGAACTCGTCGATGCCGGCCCCGCGGGTGCGTGCGTGGTGGTCGGACTCGGCCTCAACCTCAACTGGGACGCGTTGCCGTCGGACCTCGACGGGATCGCGACGTCGATGAACCTGGTGCTCGGCGGCGCGGTCGACCGCGAGGTCGTCCTGGTCGACCTGCTCGTCGGACTCGAGGAGCGGTGGCTGCCGTTGGTGACGTCGGCGGGTGCCGACATCGGTGAGTTCGTCGAGGCCTACCGGGCGCGGTCGGCGACCCTGGGCGGACGTGTGCGCGTGGAGCTGCCGGACGCGGTGCTGGTCGGCACCGCCGTCGACATCGAACCGAACGGTGCGCTCGTCGTCGAGGACGATCAGCGGGTGCGTCGCAGCATCGACACCGGCGACGTCATCCACCTGCGTCCGGACACTGACACATCCTTCGGGTGACGTCGTTCGGGTGACGTCGTTCGGGTGACGTCGTTCGGGTCTCGACGACCCGACGGTCAGGGATCGAGTGGCCGGCCGGGCCCGAACGCCTCGGCCCAGACACGCTGCGCGTCGCGCAGCAGCGGATGGTCGGCGTCGAGCACTCGGCGCGTCCCGTCGACGTCCACGACCTCGCCGATCGGCTGCACATCACGCGTCGAGGATGTGAGGGCCGCGGCGTCGCACGAGCGCATGACGTCGAACGAGAGGTCGTCCACGATCGCCGGCACCCCGGCGGCCGCGAGCGCCTCGAGCAGCAGTTCACGGGTGATGCCGGCCAGGCAACCCGAGGACAGCGGCGGCGTCGCGAGCCGGCCGTCGACGACGACGAACACGTTGGAGCCGGTGCCCTCGCACAGGTGCCCGACGGTGTTCGCGACGAGCGCCTCGGCGGCGCCGAGTTCGCGGGCTCGTGCGAGCGCCACGACGTTCTCGCCGTAGGACGTGGTCTTGAGCCCGGCCAACGCCCCCCGTTCGTTCCGGGTCCACGGGACGAGCGCCACGGTCGCCGATGGCGCGGCCAGCGCCGTGGCGACCTCGGCGGCCGCGATCAGCAACGTCGGCCCGGCGTCGCCGCGTTCGGAGCCCATCGGGCCGGGACCACCGGTCACGGTGATGCGCAGCCGTCCCGGTCGAGTGCCCCACGCGTCGCACACCTCGTCGACGGCGCTGCGGAGAACTCGGTCGTCCGGCGCGCTGAGTCCGAGCCCGGACGCCGACCGCTCGAGCCGGTCGAGGTGGCGCCGCAGCGCGAACGGCACGCCGTCCACGAGCTTGAGCGTCTCGAACACGCCGTCGCCGACGGTGATGCCGTGGTCCGACCAGTGCAGGTGGGCGTCCGCCGGGTCGCGCCGCGCACCGTCGAGCCACACGATGGTGTCGGGCTGGGCGTCGCTGCTGCGGTTGATGCCGTTCATGCCCCCACCTGTTCCACCGGGTCGGGCCGCCGCGACGCCACGCGGAGCAGCCGGCGGGCCTTGAGTTCGGTCTCGGCCCACTCGCCATCCGGCGTGGAGTCCCACGTGATCCCGCCGCCGGTCCCGAAGTGCAGGTGATCGTCCGCGATCCAGAAGGTGCGGATCGCCACGTTCAGGTCCCCGAGTCGGCGATCGGCGTCGACCCATCCGACCGCACCGCAGTAGACGTTGCGCGACGCGGGTTCGAGCGCACCGATGATCTCGGTCGCGGCGATCTTGGGCGCGCCGGTCACCGATCCGGGCGGGAACGTGGCATCGATCGCGTCGGCCCAACCGAGGCCCGGCCGCAGTCGCCCGTCGACGGTGCTGACGAGGTGGAACAGGCCGGGGTGTTCCTCGGTCGCGAGCAACGACGGCACGGTGACCGTGCCCCAGTCGCACACCCGGCCCAGATCGTTGCGGACGAGGTCGACGATCATGACGTTCTCGGCGCGGTCCTTCGCGAGGAACGCATCAGGGTGGTCGGCCGTGCCCTTGATGGGTGATGACGACACCAGGTCGCCGCGGCGCGACAGGAACCGCTCCGGGGACGCGCTGGCGACGGCGAGCCCGGCCTCGGGGACGCGCACCACGGCCGAGAAGGGTGCCGGGTTGCCTGCGGCGAGCGCGGCGCCGAGCGCGGCGATGTCGTTGCTGTGCCCGGGCGGCGGCGGGCCGAGCGGCGCGGTGAGGACGCGTGTCAGATTCACCTGGTACACCTCGCCCGCCGCGATGTGCTCACGGATGATCCGGACGCCGTCGGTGAATTCGTCGCGGCCGAGCGACGAGGACCACGCATCGGGTTCGGGCCCCGACCACGGGAGTCCGGGCCACGGGACCGCCGGTCGGACGTGGTCGAAGCGAGCGCACACCGGCTCGCCGTCGTAGGGGAGCACCACCGCCCAGAACCCCTCGCTGTCGAGCGCCGCCAGGTCGGGAGTGAGGTCGCGCAAACCTGTGCAGAGCCGACCGCCGACCACGGCGAGTGGCTCGGGCCGGTTCGCCGTGTGGCGGTTCAGGAGGCGTTCGGGTCGGGGCACGCACGGTGATCCTACGGTCCGGCGGCGACCGTCGCCGTGGCCGTCGGGGTGCCGGTTCGACGATGCGGCCCGCTGCTACCGTGACGACGTCGTGGCACGGTACCGGTACAGACGAAGGGCACGGACGTGGCCGCAACGGGGCCTGCTCGCACTGAACCTCCTGCTCGTCGTGGCCTGCCTCGGTGCCGCCTTCGGGCTCAGCAAGGTGCGGGCCACCCTGCAGTCCGTCCCCGTCGTCGACGTGGGCTCGTCGCTCACCGAGGCGGTGAACGTCGACGAGCCGCGCAACATCCTGATCATCGGGACGGACGCGTTCGAGGGGCTCTCCTCCGACGACCCGGTCGTCAACGGTCGCAACGCCGGTCAGAACCTCGCCGACGTCATCATGATCCTGCGGGTGGACCCGAGGACCGGCACCGCCCGGTTGCTGTCGGTCCCACGTGACAGTCGACTCGAGCTCCCGGACGGTTCGACCCAGCGGGTGAACGCGGCGACGATGCTCGGCAACGGCCCGAAGTCGCTGGTGCAGACCATCAAGCGCAACTTCGGAATCTCGATCGACAACTACGTCCAGGTCGACTTCGCGTCGTTCGAGAAGCTCGTCGAGGTGCTCGGGGGCGTCCCCGTGTACTTCACGACGCCGGTGCGCGACCGGACCACCGGGCTCTACGTCGACACGCCGGGGTGCGTGCGACTGAACCCGTCGCAGGCGCTCGCGTACGCGCGCAGCCGCCACTTCGAGTTCGAGTTCATGGGCAAGTGGCTCACCGACGGCACCGGTGACCTCGGTCGCATCACACGACAGCAGGACTTCATCAAGCGGGCGATCCGCAGCGCGTCCGACAAGGGTGTCCGGAACCCGCAGACGGCCATCGGCGTCGTCGACGCCGCCGTCGGTGCCGTCGTGCTCGACGACACGCTCAGCGTCGACGTGATCCTCCAGCTGCTCTCACAGTTCCGCACGTTCAACCCCGACGACCTCGTCACGGAACAGGTGCCGACCGAGTCGGCGCCGAGCGACGGCGTCGCCTACCAGGAGGTCGTGTGGGATCAGGCGCTCCCGCTGCTCGAACAGTTCTGGGGTGTCGACCCGGCCGTCGGCGTGCAGCCCGGCAACGTGATCGTCGACGTGCGAGCCGGCAGCGGCGACCAGGAACGTGCCAACCTCGTCGCCTCGGCATTCGACGCCCGCGGCTTCGATGCCGAGGCGTACACCAACCGATCCGGCAGCGGCGGAGTGACCATCACCTACGGCCCGGCCGGCCGCGACGCAGCGGTCCTCGTGGCCCGGTACCTCGACGTCGTCCCCGAGCTGGAGCTCGACGAGTCGATCGTGGGCAACCGGGTCATCCTCGACGTCGACGACGAGGTCACCGGGGTCCGTGACGAGCCGAAGGCGCTCGCGGACCTCCCCGAGGAGTTCCAGCCGATCCCGACGACCACCACCACGACGGTGCCGCCGACCACGCAACCCGTCGATCCGGCGGCGACCGACACGACGTTGCCCGCCGAGGGAGCGCCGCCTGACGCCGCCCCGCCCGGTGTCGTGCCGACCGACCCGGAACGCGCTGCGGCCTGCAGGTGAGTGGCACCGGGCGCTCACCCCGATACCGTGTCGGTTTGACGGAAGTGAGGTCCACCCATGCGCAGTAGCGTCGCGGTTGTCGGAACGGGGTACGTGGGGCTGACCACGGGTGCCTGTCTGGCCCATCTCGGGCATCAGGTCACCTGTGTCGACATCGACCCGGGCAAGATCGAGCGGCTCCGGAACGCCGACATCCACATCCTCGAGGACGGCCTCGAGGAACTCGTCGTCGAGGGCCTCCGGTCCGGCCGTCTGACCTTCACGACGGACACGAAGGCCGCGGTGTCCGGCAGTTCCTTCGTGTGCCTGTGCGTTCCGTCCCCGCAGGCACCGGACGGTGCCGCCGATCTGTCCTTCATCGAGGCCGCGGCCCGCGACATCGGCCCGCACCTCGAACCGGGCGCCGTGGTCATCAACAAGTCGACGGTTCCGGTCGGCTCGACGTCGAAGGTCTCCGACGCGCTCGGTCGCGACGACGTGAGCGTCGTGTCGAACCCGGAGTTCCTGCGCGAGGGCTTCGCCGTCCACGACTTCCTGCACCCCGACCGTGTGGTCATCGGCGCCGACGACGAGGTCGCCGCCATGAAGATGGTGTCGCTCTACGTCGGGCTGACCGCGCCGATCGTCGTCACCGACCCCGCATCCTCGGAACTGATCAAGTACGCGTCGAACGCCTTCCTGGCCGCGAAGCTCAGCTTCATCAACGAGGTCGCGGACCTGGCCCGTGCCCTCGGCGCCGACATCGACGACGTCGTGCTCGGTGTCGGGTCCGACCCGCGCATCGGGCGCAACCACCTGCGACCCGGCCCCGGTTGGGGTGGCAGCTGCCTGCCCAAGGACACTCGGGCGATGCTCCACATGGCCTCCGAGGTCGGGCAGACGATGGGACTCCTCGAGGCCGTCGTCTCGGTCAACGAGACCCGGTTCGACCGCACCACCGCTCGGCTCGCCGATCTGGTCGGCGGGTCGCTCGAGGGTGCCCGCAGCGCCGTGTGGGGCCTCACGTTCAAGGGCGGCACCGACGATCTGCGTTCGTCGCCGTCGCTGGCCGTGCTGGAGCGTGCCGTGCGTGCCGGCGCAGTCGTCGTGGCGTACGACCCGACGGTCACCGAGGGCGCTTCGGTCCTCGACGGCGTGCAGGTGCTCGGCGATCCGTACCAGGTGTGCGAGGGGGCGGACGCGCTGGCGGTCCTCACCGACTGGAGCGACTTCCGGCACCTGGACCTCGACAAGGTGGCGAGTTCGCTCTCGTCGCCGCGGCTGCTCGACGCCCACAACCTGTTGGACCGGCAGACGATCGATCGCTGCGGGTTCGAGGTCGCCCGGCTCGACACCTGATCGGGCCGCTGCGTCCGGGGTCGGGTTCCCCCGACGCACCGGCCGGTGGGGGAGACTCGGGACATGGAGGTTCCGGACGGCTCGTCGTCCGCCGCTGCGCCGATCCGCGTCGCGGTGGGGGTCACGCAGTGCTGGCACCGCGTGCCCGGCGGCACGGCCACCTCGATCGTCGACCTGATCGGCGCACTCGGCGCCCGACCCGATGACGTGGACGTCGTCGCCGTCGGTCCCCGCTCGTCGACGCCGCCGTCGCCGGATCTGGGAGCCGCCACGATCCGGCGGCTGCCGTTGCCGTTGCCGCTGCTCTACGACGCCTGGACGGCGTTGCGCCGTCCGACCCTGACGTCGGCCGCCGGTGCGGTCGACCTCGTCCACGTCACCGTGCCGATCACGCCGCCGCGGGACCGCGTCCCGCTGGTGGCCACGGTCCACGATGTCCTGCCCCTGTCACATCCCGAGTGGTTCACCGGGCGGGGCGCCCGACTGATGCGTCGCGGACTCCGAGCGATCGCTGAGCGCGCCGACGTGGTCGTCGTGCCGTCACGGGCCACCGAACGTGACTGCATCACCCACGGGTTCGACGCCTCGCGGTTGCGGGTCGTGCCCTGGGGCTCTGCGCCGCCGCTGCCGCAGCCGGGCGGCGGTGCGACCCGGCCCGAGCTGGGGGAGCGGTACGTCCTGTTCGTCGGGACCACCGAGCCGCGCAAGGGGTTGCGGGTCCTGGCCGACGCCCTGGTCGAACTCGACCGGAGCGACGTGAGTCTGGTGCTCGCCGGGCCGAGCGGCTGGGGTGACGCCGACGGCGGCCGCCTGGCCGCGGTGCCGGGCCCGGTGCACACCCTCGGCTACGTCGATCGCGCCGAACTCGTGGCACTCGAGCGGGGCGCTGCGGCCGTGTGCATCCCGTCGCTCGCCGAGGGTTTCGGACTCCCCGTGCTGGAGTCGCTCGCCGCCGGTGCCGTCGTGGTCACGACCGCGGACACGGCCTGTGGTGAGGTGGCGGGCGATGCCGCGACGCTCGTTCCCGCCGGTGACGCCTCCGCCCTCGCTGACGCGCTGGCACGGCTGCTCGACGACCCGAGCTCAGCCGACGACCTGCGGGCACGGGGTCCGGCGCGCGCCGCCGGGTTCACGTGGGCGGCCACGGCCGGCGGCGTCATCGACGCCTACCGCCTCGCACTCGAGGTCCGCTCGTGACCCGCGTGCTCGTGAACCTGACGTGGCTCGTCCCGGGTGTCGTCGGCGGGAGCGAGGAGTCCACGACCGATGCGTTGCGGGCCGTGGCCTCGTCACTCGTCGCCGGTCCCCATGCCGGCGAGTGCGAGCTGCGGCTCGCAGTGCTCGCGCCGCTGCTCGACGCCCATCCGGATCTGGCCGCCGCGTTCGACTGCACCGTGCTCGACCTCAGCGGGGCCAACAAGGCGCGTCGGGTCTGGGCGGACCAGACGTGGTTGGCCCGCGCCGCGACCGAGTGGCGCGCCGAGGTGGTGCACCACGCGGGCGGGGTCGTCCCGCTCCGGCACCCGGGTCGGACGGTGCTGACCGTGCACGACCTGCAGCCACTCGACCTCCCGGACAACTTCTCGTTGGCGAAGCGCACCTACATCCGCTCGATGGCCGCCCGATCGTTGCGTGCCGCCGATGTCGTCGTGGTGCCCAGCGAGTTCACCCGCGACCGGGTCCGGGCCCACGGCCTGCCGGCCGGCACGCCGGTCGTCGTCGTCCCGTGGTCGGCGCGGCCCGCTCCGGCTGCCGTCGGTGACCGGCCCGTGCCCGACGGGGTCCGCGACCATCGGATCGTGCTGTATCCGGCGATCACGTACCCGCACAAGAACCACCGGGTGCTCCTCGACGCGTTCGCGGGGCTCGCGGCGCAGGACGACGACGTGCGACTGGTGCTCCCGGGTCGCGAGGGGAGCGCGGAGGGCGCGGTGCGGGAGCGCATCGAGCGTCCCGACCTGCGGGGCCGGGTGGTCCGGCTCGGTCGCGTCCCGGCGGACGAGCTCGAGGCCTGGTACGCCGCCGCGTCCTTGGTGGTGGTGCCGTCGCGCTACGAGGGGTTCGGACTGCCGGCGCTCGAGGCGCAGGTGCGGGGCATCCCGGTGCTCGCGGCACGTGCGGGATCGCTGCCCGAGGTGGTCACGGCGCGCGACGTGGTGGATCCCGACGATGTGACAGGGTGGACCTCCGCCATGCGTGCCGTCCTCGATGAGTCCCCGACCGAGCAGTCCGCCCGGGTCGCCGAGGGGCGCCGGCGGGCCGCGTCGTGGAGTCCGGAGCGAACCGCGGCCGGGCTGCTCGAGGCCTACCGGATGGCGGCCGCATCCGCCGGCGGGGCGACATCGTGAACCTCCTCGTCCTCTGCCCGCACTTCGCGCCGGACGTGGCTCCCACCGGCGAGGTGATGACGGCGATCGCGACGTCGCTCGCGGCCCGCGGTCACCGTCTCCACATCGTCACCGCGCTGCCGTGGTACCGGGACCACGCCGTGGAACCCGAGTGGACCGGTCGGCCGTGGCGCACCGAGAGCACCGAGTGGGGTGCGATCACGAGACTGCACCCGTTCCCGACCGACAAGGCGAACATCCCGGCCCGGGCACTGGCGTTCGCCGGGTTCACGGGTCTCGCGACCGTCGCCGGTGTGTTCACCCGCAGTCGACCGGACGCTGTGATGGTGATGTCGCCGCCGTTGCCGCTCGGCGTGTCGGGTTGGCTGGCGTCCGCGCTCCGGGGCCGACCGTTCGTCTTCAACATCCAGGACGTGTTCCCGGATGTCGCGGTCGAACTCGGTGCGATCACCGACCGCCGGGTCATCGCCGCGGCGTCCTGGCTGGAACGCTTCCTGTACCGGCGTGCCGACGCCGTCACCGTCCTGTCGGACGAGCTCCGCGACAACGTCGCCGCCAAACTCGGCGACCACCACCCCGAACGCGTGCACGTCATCCCGAACTTCGTCGACACCGACCGCGTCCGGCCACGCGACCGCCACACGTCGTACCGGGACGAGTTCGATCTCGGCGACCGGCTCGTCGTCATGTACGCGGGCAACGTCGGGATGTCGCAGTCGCTCGACCTCGTCGTCGATGCGGCACGGCGGTTCCGCGACCGGGACGACGTCGTCTTCGTGATCAACGGCGGGGGCTCCGCACTCGAGGACGTGGTGGCGAGCGCCCGCGGGCTCGACAACCTTCGATTCGTCGGGATGCAGCCGCGTGAGCGGCTCGCCGAGGTGCTCGCCAGCGCGGACGTCCACGTGGTGCCGCTGCGCCGCGGCCTCGCTCGTTCGAGTGTCCCGTCGAAGCTCTACTCGATCCTCGCCTCGGCGCGGCCGGTGGTGGCCAGCGTCGACCCCGACACCGAGGTGAGTCGCACCGTCGAACGCGCCGGAGCCGGCGTGGCGGTGCCGCCCGAGGACCCGGCCGCGTTCGCCGCCGCGCTCGGTGAGCTGCTCGACCACCCGGAGCGCCGGGCGTCGATGGGCGCCTCCGGCCGGTCCTTCGTCGAGGACTGGGTGTCACCCGCCGCAGTGGCCGAGGCGTACGAGTCACTGTTCGAGTCGGTGCGTCTCGAACGCTGGCGGCGCCGCGGCTGAGGCGGGTTCCGCGCCGGGGGTGGGCAGGCGCTAGTTTCTCCAGCCGTATGGGAAAAGCCTCGTCGGCGAAGAAGATCAAGCGGGTCCAGCAGGCCGGCGTGAACCGGACACCGGGTCAGCGGCGCAATCTGGCTTACCCGGCGCTCATCATCGGCATCGTCGTCCTGGGCCTCGTGTTCGTGTACTTCGCCCGTGACGCCCGCCGGGCGACGGCGTCGGTGGCTCCGACGACCGAGGACACCTGGTTCGACCCGTTCGGCATCGACGTGTGCGGTCAGGTGCAGGACCGCTTGTCGAACGTCGCCGACAGCGACCCCGGGTTCCAGATCCTCGAGAACGGCCTGATCAGGATCAACCCGCAGTCCGATGCGGAAGCGGGCGAGAACGCGACGTTCGGACGCTTCGCCAACTCGGTCGGTCTGAAGCTCGGTTCGGATTCGTTCACGTTGCCCAACGGCACGACCTACACCTCGGGCGCGCCGTGCCCCGCTCAGGATGGTCAGCCGGCGAAGAACGGCCGGGTGGCGCTGTTCGTGTGGCCGCCGCAGGCCAACAAGAACAGCGAGCCACGCGTGGTGACGGCGGGCATCTCCGAGGTGCGATTCACCGATGACAACCAGATCATGGTGCTCGGGTTCACGCCCGAGGGTGAGACCCCGCAGCTCCCGCCGACGGTCGCAGCCCTCGACGACCCGTCGCAGGGCGGCACGCCGGCCACGGCGGCACCGACCACCGCGCCGCCGACCACCGCGGCTCCCGAGACGACCGCACCGGCGACCGACGCGGCTCCGACGACGGCCGGGGGATAGTCCGTGCAGGCCGTCGTGCTGGTCGGAGGGTTCGGAACCCGGCTGCGCCCGTTGACGCTCAGTGTGCCCAAGCAGATCCTCCCGGTCGGCAACGTGCCGATGATCGAGCGGGTCGTCGAACATCTGGGCCGCTCCGGTGTCGACGAGGTGGTGCTGTCGCTCGGATACCAGCCCGACGCCTTCCTGGACCGCTACCCCGACGGAACGTGCGCGGGCGTGTCGATGCGGTATGCGGTCGAGCCCGAGCCGCTCGACACTGCCGGAGCGATCGCGTTCGCGGCCCGAGCGGCCGGCATCGATGGCAGGTTCATCGCGGTCAACGGTGACGTGCTCACCGGCCTCGACGTCGCCGACCTGTGGAATCAGCACGCGAGCCGCGGCGCCGCCGCCACGATCGCCCTCACACCCGTCGACGACCCGTCCCGCTACGGCGTGGTGCCCCTCGATGCCGACGGTCGGGTCGAGGCGTTCATCGAGAAGCCCGACCCGGGGACCGCTCCGAGCAACTGGATCAACGCCGGCACCTACGTGCTCGACGCGAGTGTGCTCGACGCGATCGAACCCGGTCGTCGCGTGTCGATCGAGCGTGAGGTGTTCCCGGCGCTCGTCGAACAGGGTGCCGTCTACGGCGTGCAGTCCGACGCCTACTGGATCGACGCCGGGACACCGGAGGCGTACCTGCAGGTGCAGCTCGATCTGCTCGCCGGCCGGCTCGGCAACGTCCCCGATCCGATCGATCCGACCGCGACGGTCGACCCGTCCGCCACCGTGACCGGCTCGTTCGTCGGCGCCGGCGCAACCGTCGGTCCGGACGTCGTCGTGACGGACTCCGTCGTGATGGCGGGAGCGACGATCGAGTCCGGGGTGCGGATCGAACGCTCGCTGCTCGGCCCGGGGTGTGTCATCGGCGAGGCGAGCGCGCTCTCGGACCTCAGCGTGGTGGGTGACGGCGAGTCGGTGCCCGCGGGCACGGTCGTCGCCGCCGGCCGCCTCCCGGGGCCCGACACCTGGCCGTCGTGAGTGACGGCAGCGGGGCCACCACCACCGACATCAGCGTGAAGGCGAACGACACGACAGGGGGCATGACGTGAAGGCACTCGTGACCGGCGGCGCCGGGTTCATCGGTTCGACACTCGTCGATCGGCTGCTCGCCGAGGGCTACGCGGTCGACGTGATCGACGACCTGTCCACGGGCCGGCTCGCCAATCTGGCGAACGCCCGATCGGACCGTGACCACGACTTCCACTTCCACCAGCTCGACATCTGCGACCCCTCGGTGATGGAGGTGATCGAACGTCGGGCCCCCGACGTCGTGTTCCACCTCGCCGCGCAGATCGACGTGCGCGTGTCGGTCGCCGATCCGGCGCTCGATGCCCGCATCAACATCCTCGGCTCGCTGAACGTGATCGAAGGTGCTCGCCGCGCCGGCGCACGCAAGGTCGTGTTCGCGTCGTCGGGCGGGACGATCTACGGCGACGTCGACCCGGACGACCTGCCCGTGACCGAGGCGCAGGCCCAGGCTCCGGTGTCGCCGTACGGCGTGTCGAAGAAGGTCGTGACCGACTACCTGCACGCCTACCGCGAACTGCACCAGCTCGAGTACACGTCGCTCGCGCTCGCCAACGTCTACGGGCCGCGTCAGGACCCGCACGGTGAGGCGGGTGTCGTCGCGATCTTCGCCGGCCGCCTGCTGTCGGGCGAGCGGTGCACGATCTTCGGCGACGGCGGGCAGACCCGCGACTACGTGTTCGTCGACGATGTCGTCGATGCCTTCTTCCGGGCGGCGGACCGGGGGAGCGGCCTGCTGTGCAACATCGGGACGGGCGCCGAGACCTCGGTGAACGACCTGTACGCCGCCATGGCGCTCAACGCCGAGGTCGGCACCGAGGCCGAGCACGCCCCGGCCCGCGCCGGCGAGCTGGCCCGCTCGTGTCTGGATGCCACCCGGGCGAAGCTCCACCTGGGGTGGCAGCCGTTCACGCAACTGCCCGAGGGCACGGCCGCGGTGATCGACTGGTTCCGGGGACCGTCCGAACCCGTATGATCTGACGGCCCGTCAGGTCGACGGGCGCAGCAGAGGGGGACAGCGTGGATCGCTTCTCGGACAAGGTCGTGCTGGTCACCGGCGCCGCATCGGGCATTGGCCGGGCGACGGCGGAACGCCTCGCCTCGGAGGGCGCCTCGCTGGCGCTGTCGGACGTCAACGCCGACGGACTCGAGGAGACCGCCACGGCGTGCCGCGCCGAGGGTGTCGACGTGCTCGCTCAGGTCGGCAACGTCGGTGACGAGGCGTCGGTGGCCGACATCGTCCGCTCCTGCGTCGACCACTTCGGTCGTCTCGACGTGCTGGTCAACGTCGCCGGCATCCTGCAGTTCAAGGACCTGCGCGAGACCACCCTCGACGACTGGAACCGGATCATCTCGGTGAACCTCACCGGCACGTTCCTCATGTGCCGCGAGGCCATGCCGCACCTCCTCAACAGCGGCGGCAACATCGTCAACACGGCGTCGACCGCCGCGCTCGCCGGTCATCCGTGGACGGTCTCGTACTCGGCATCGAAGGGTGGCGTGTTCGCCCTCACCCAGACGATCGCCGTCGAGTTCGGCAAACAGGGTGTGCGCTGCAACAGCGTGGCCCCGGGCTCGGTGCTCACACCGATCCAGCAGGCATTCGACCTTCCCGAGGGCGCAGATCCGAAGCTCGTGTACCGGATCATGGCACTCGACAAGCAGCGTGGCCCCGAGACGGTGGCCAGCTCGATCGCGTTCCTGGCCTCGGACGACGCGGCCCACGTGAACGGGACCTGCCTCAAGGTCGACGGCGGAACGCTCGCCTGAGCGGCGCACCATGGACTTCTCCGTTGCCCTCCCGATGCTCCCACCGGAGCACTTCCTGCCGCTCGCCCGCGCCGCGGAGGATGCCGGGTTCGCGTCCATCGCCGTGCCCGAATCGGTGTTCTTCCCCGAGGCGGTCTCGGCGGACTACCCGTACACGGCGGACGGCGGGCGCTTCTGGTCTCCGGAGACGCCGTTCCTCGACCCGTTCGTCGCCATCCCGGCCATGGCCGCCGTCACCGAGCGCATCAGGTTCTTCACCAACGTCCTGAAGCTCGGCATCCGCGACCCGCTGCTGGTCGCCAAGACGGTCTCGTCGGCTGCGGCGATGGCCGACGGTCGAGTCGGTCTGGGTGTCGGGCTCTCGTGGATCCCCGAGGAGTTCGAATGGCTCGGCAAGAACATGCGGACCCGTGGCGCTCGCACCGACGAGGCGATCGACATCATCCGACTCGTCTGCACCGGTGAGTGGGTCGAGTACCACGGGAAGCACTACGACTTCGGACGGCTCATGGTCCGGCCGGTGCCGACGCGACCGGTGCCGATCTACGTCGGTGGACTGTCCGAGCCGGGCATGCGCCGAGCCGCTCGCACCGGTGACGGCTGGATCTCGGTGGCGAACACGATGGACGAGGTCGCCGGCGTCGTCCCACGGCTCGCCGAGCTGCGCGAGGAGTTCGGCCGAGACGGCGAGTTCGAGATCAAGGCGCTGTGCACCGACGCGTTCGACGAGGCCGGGTTCACCCGCATGGCCGAGATCGGCGTGACCGAGGCGATGGTCTGCCCGTGGTTCTACCGGCCCGGTGACGTGGAGTCACTCGAGCACCAGGTCGAGTCGGTCCTCGCGTTCGGCGAGGAGACCGTCAGTCGCTTCCGCGCCTGACGGCGGGCGGCAGTCAGTCGCTTCCGCGCCTGACGGCGGGCGGCAGTCAGTCGCTTCCGCGCCTGACGGCGGGCGGCAGTC
>CAJBIS010000235.1 GCA_903953195.1 uncultured Actinomycetes bacterium | reverse complement strand
GGAGACCACGACCACCACGGTCCCCGCGACGACAACCACGACCACCACCACCGTCCCGTCGACCACGACGACGACGACCACGACGACGACCACGATCCCGGATGATCCGCGGATCCCGCTCAACAACGACACGGCCCCCGAGGACTCCGACTGCCCGGCAACGGGCGGGCCCTACTGGCACTTCGTGCTCGCCCCGAACAACGGCTCGTCGTCGTTCACCTCGATCACGCTGAACCTCAACGGCACGCTCGTGAGCTTCGGACTCGACCGGATCATCCGCAACGGCATCCAGTCGGACAACGTGTTCGTCGCCGTGCCGGCGGGGTCGACCATCTCGGACATCCGACTCGACGGATCGTTCGCCACCTATACGGGCACGGCTCCGAAGAAGTTCACGCTGAGCCACCTCTGCTCGGCGGCCAACTGACGCCGCGCTGACGCACCGGGGACTCAGCGCCCCAGCACCTGCACCGCCAGAATTCCCATGATGGCGATGGTGAGCAGCACACTCAGCAGCCCGACGATCCGCAGCAGCCCGCCGCCACCGAACGACCGTGACGGCCGGTTGCTCAGGTGTCGCGGCTGGTTCGGCTGGGACATCGACGACACCTCGGCCCAGGCCTGAGCGGTCGACGGCGGCACACCGGGTTCCGACGGGTCCGTCGGAGCAACCGGCGTGGGGTTCGACACCGAGGGATCCACGGTCGAGAACATCGGCGGGAACGCCGGTGGCCCGTCGGTCACGGCAGGGGCATCCGCAGCTGCCGGGGCCTCCGACGGGACCGGATCGATCGGCGGCAGGGGCGGGAGCGGGGCGTTCGACTCCCACGGGGCGCGCCCACCCCCCGGGTTCGCTGGCGGCTGATCGGTCACGTTTCCCCCTGTGGTCAGCGGACGGCAGGACCCTAGGCGGTGTCGACCTCGATCGGCCGCGGGCCCCAACGCCACAGCGTGAAGGCCGCTGCGAGCAGACACCAGCCGGAGGCCAGCAACCATGACCCGATCACGTCGCTCACCCAGTGGGCGCCGAGCAGCAGCCGGCTCGGTCCGTTCAGCACCCCGATCGACATCAGCGTGATCCCGACGACGGTCGACCACGGTCGCGGCAGCAGGAACCACATGGTGAGGCCCATGGCGACCCAGGCGGTGATCCCGCCGAAGGTGTGACCCGATGGGAACGACGTCGTCACTGCGAGCGCGTCGAACGTCAGGTACGGCGGACGCTGACGGGCGACGAGCACCTTCGTGACATCGGAGATGAGGTACCCGACCTCGGCGGACAGCAACACGAACACCGCCCATCGCCAGTTGCGCAGCACGACGAGCACGGCGGCGAACACCAGCACGATCGGTCCGGTACGTCGGCCCGAGCCGATCCACGACACCGCAGTGGAGAGGGTGTGGACAATGCCCCCCTCGCCGCCGCCGAGACGCACGAACCACTCGTTGATCGGCCGGTCCCACGAGGTGATGGTCGCCCCCCACCTGGCCTCGCAGAGGGCCAGCACGACACCCAACGCCAACAGGGAGGCGCCGACGACGGCGAGCCGGGGCGCCACGGTCCGCGACGGCAGGTTCCACCACCGCTGCCCGTCACCAGCCGATCGGTACGGCTGGAGGGGACTCGTGGCGGGGTCACCGGACACGGCGGGCACAGAGGCGTCGGTCGAGGACATGAGCAGTGGCGTCATCGTCCCACAGGGGTGCGGCCCGCAGCGCGACCGTCTTCGCCTCACCGGACGCCAGATCATCCCCGCTGGCAGCGCCCCGGCGACCTCGTCCGCCGCACCGTCCGCCGACGCGGCCCACGGGGCGGTCGGTACCATGAGCGAGCCGGGGTCCCGGCACACACCATGGCGGTATCGACGGCGGCGGCGACGGAGCAACGAACAGGCGAGCGGGCTCACCCGCGCCGGCGCTGGTTCCTCGACCACCCGGTTCGGACCACGGCGATCGTCGGACTGGCCCTCGCGGTGGTCCAGGCCTGGTGGCTCGCCACGCACCGCAACCCGGGCGGATTCGGTGTCGACGAGTCGAACTACCTCACGATGGTGTTCCGATTCCGACAGAGCCTGCTCGACGGCGGACCGGTCGACCTGATCGACCGGGTGCTCAGCTATCCGCAGCACGGCCCGCTCGTGCCGCTCATGTCGGTCCCGTTCACCCTGATCGGCGGCGCCAGCACCACGGCGGCGCTGCTCGTGCAGCCACTCCTCTACCTGCTCGTGGCGGTGGCCATGGCGGCGTTGGTGTCGCGACTCAGCACTCCGACCGCGGCACTGGTCGCCGGACTCGTGTCCCTCGGGATCCCGGTGATGATCCTCGACGCCCGGGCGTATCAGTTCGTGCTCGGTTCGTCGCTGTTCCTCATCGAGCGTCTTGTCGAAATCGCCGAGCGACTTCTCGAGGCGCCCGCTGAGCACGGCACGACGCTCCTCGGCCGTGGTGGCCTCGCCGCCGGCCTCATCGCCGCGGCTGCTCGCGCTGCCACTGCCACTCGCGCCGCCGCTGCGCTCGGTGCCACCGGTTTCGCCGCGACTCGAGCCTGCCGTCGTCGAACGACCCGAATCAGCCGTGG
>CAJBIS010000234.1 GCA_903953195.1 uncultured Actinomycetes bacterium | reverse complement strand
GGTGGTGGTCGTCGTGACCTCATCGAGTCCGTCGGCTCCCCGCACGACCCACGCGTGCACCAGCCCGCGGCGGGCCAGCACGTCGGCGACGAGGTCGATCAGTCGTGGGTCGGCGACGCCCACCACCTGACGGCCGACCCGACCCGGGTGCGACAACGGGCCCAGCACGTTGAAGACGGTGGGCACGCCCAGCTCGGTACGCACCGGGGCGACGTGACGCATCGCCGGGTGGAACATGCGAGCGAACGCGAACCCCACGCCGGACTCGCGCACGCACGCCGCCACACCCGGTCCGTCGAGTTCGACCTCGACGCCGAGCGCCTCGAGCAGATCGGTCGATCCCGACGTGGACGATGCCTTGCGATTGCCGTGTTTGCAGACCGTCGCACCCGCGGCTGCGGCCACGATCGACGCCATGGTCGACACGTTGAACGCCTGACCGCCGAGTGCGCTCGAACCACCCGTCCCGACGATGTCCACGGTCGCTGCGGGGTCGGTCAGCTCGAGCGGAGCCGCGGCGGCGAGCATGGCGTCGACGAGTCCCGCGACCTCGGCCCCCGTCTCACCCTTGGTGCGCAGCCCGACGATGAACGCCGCGATCTGCGCGTCGGTGGCCTCACCGGCGAGCACCCGTTCCAGAGCGGCGCGACACACCTCGGCGTCGAGGTCGGCACCGACCATGAGCCGCCGGATCACGCCGGGCCACGCACCGATCTCGGCGAACGCGCCCATGGTCGGTCCGCTCAGCCGGCGGTGGCGCCGGCGGTGGCGTTGGCGAGGGCCCGCTGCCGGCGGCGGCGCCGGATGATGCGCTGGCGCTCCCGCTCGGTGGCTCCACCCCAGACGCCGTTGTGCTCACGCTCGCCGATGGCGTGCTCGAGACACTCGATCTGGACCGGGCAGCCCGCGCAGATCTCCTTGGCGGTGTCGGCCTCCTCGTCGGTGGCCGGGTAGAAGATCATCGGGTCGAGGCCTCGACAGGCGGCCTCTCCGGCCCACGCGGTGTCCATGGATGGCGATTCTCGCAATGTCAGCCGACGATGTCCAAGTGAGTTGGGCGACGCCGTCAGAACCGGACGGTCGAACCCGTCGGTGACGCCAGGGCCGTCACCCACTGAGCGGCCGTGGCCCGGCTCAGCGCCACCTCCTCGACGACCGACACCCGCACGATCACATCGTCGAGCAGCGCCGTGAACCGACCCAGATCGTTCGCCGACGGCACGACCTTCGTGAGCGCCTGGTAGGTGGCCGCCACGTAGTCGCGGTTCGCCGTCGCCGCCCGCCGTTCCGGCGCCTCGACGAGTGACCGCAGGAACGCGATCCGGGTCACGGTCCCGGTGCGCAGGACCTGCTGAGCTGCGGCCCGCTCGGCGGTGGTCGGCCAGCGGCCGTGGACCCGCTCGTACGCCCGCTGGATGAACAGGTCCGGCGTGGCGAAGGCGAACGTGCCGAAGAACTCGGGTGTCGCCTCGAGCGCCCGCTCCAAGGAGTACGTGCCCTTCGTGGCGACGACCGGCACCCACTTGTCCATGAACGCCCGATCGGCCTGACGGCCCAGCGCTGCCGTCGCCAGACGCGTCACCTGACCGGACGGCCCGGCGATTCCATCGACCCGCGTCTTGAGCGCCGCAGCCTGCGCCCCGGGAATTCCCAGGGTGTCGGTGCCCGGCAACGAGTCGGGATCGACACTCCAGGTACCCACGGCGGACGACAGCGTCGACGCTGCGACCGGCGTGCCGGTGGACACCGCCGCCTTGAGCGCCGGCGTCACGGCGTTGGCCGAGACGGTGAAGGTGTAGAGCGAGCTCGACCAGTCGATCTTGTCGTCGTCGGCGTCAGCAGGCGTGCCATCGGCGCAGTAGTAGCGGACCCGGAAGCTCGAGGTTGCATTGTCGACCGGGATCGTGGGCTGGTAGAGCGCTGAGCCCCACGAGGAGACCGTGCTCCGCCACGGGCGGTACTCGTCGGTCACCGACTCGGGGTCGCCGGTCTCGGAGACGAACAGTCCGAACTCCGGAGCTGTCCCGGCGGTGCACGACACCAGTGTCAGGTCGAAGGTGGCACCGATGGTGCCCGCCGATGTCGAGTAGGTCGCCGCCGGGGCGATGACCGGGTTGTTGTTCGACGACACGGTGAGCGTGCGGGTCGCCGACTTGTCCTGATGGTCGTCCGATGCGACGTACGACGCCGTCATCACCGGCGACCCATTGCCGAGCGGTCGCACCCTGATCGTGCACGCCGTCTTGTTCGAGCCGTCGTCCGCCAGCGTGCACGACGAGACGGAGAACCGCACCGAGTTGGCGAGCGCCGTCGGTGATGCCGTTGTGAAGTTCACCACACCGTCCGGATCGTTCTTCGTACCGGAGTTGGTGTCGGTCACGGTGATCTTGCAGTTCGTGGCCGATCCAGCGTTGAGCGAGGTGTTGTTGCACGACCACGTCACCGACACCGTCCGGGTGCCGGCGGCGCTGGCCGCCGGGGCGTGCAGGCACGCTGCTGCGAGCAGCGTGGTGACGAGCGCAGCGGCAGCGGCGAGCTTGGTTCGACGTCGGTTGCGGGGACTGACGGTGACCATGGGGGGGGTCCTGGACCTTTCTCGGGGATCTGCGGGAGCGGCTCCCGCTACTTCGGATGACATCACGCAGGGTGACGATGTGGAATGTCCTTGTCAACCCTCGAATCCGGGAAGAATTCCCCACCATTCCAGCATGAACGTCGTTCAGTGGTCGATGTCACAGGTCGACTGGGGGATTCACCTACGCGTTGCACTGACCACCCTCCGTGAT
This sequence comes from uncultured Actinomycetes bacterium, assembly GCA_903953195.1. GTDB lineage: Bacteria > Actinomycetota > Acidimicrobiia > Acidimicrobiales > Microtrichaceae > SXMI01. The sequence goes on along the minus strand of CAJBIS010000234.1, from coordinate 2,451 downwards.
GGCCGCTCGGATCGGCCGAGGCGTCGTATCCTGCAGACGTGCCTCATCGACCGTTCGTCCGTGCCGAATCCATCGCCGCCCTGCGGGACGAGACCTTCGACCTCCTCGTCGTCGGCGGTGGCATCACCGGCGCCGGCGTGGTCCTCGACGCCGCAGCCCGAGGAATGCGCGCCGCGCTCATCGAACGCGACGACTTCGCCTCGGGCACGTCGTCCAAGTCGTCGAAACTGGTGCATGGTGGCCTGAGGTATCTGCAGCAGGGCGAGATCGGACTGGTCTACGAGGCGCTCGCCGAGCGTCAGCGCCTCCTGAAGAACGCGCCGCACCTGGTCACGACGCTGCCGTTCCTCATCCCGATGTTCGGCAAGGGCGGCGTGATTCCCGCCAAGATCGCCCGCCTCCTCGGTGGCGCCATGTGGGGCTACGACCTGACCGGGGGCTGGCGGGTCGGCAAGCTCCACAAGCGGCTCGACAAGGCCGAGGCGCTCAGTTACATGCCGACACTCCCCCGGGAACGGCTCGTCTCGGCGTACCTCTACTACGACGCCGCCGCCGACGATGCCCGCCTGGTGCTCACCGTGCTGCGCACTGCCGCCCTCGAGTACGGCGCGGTCGTGGCCAACCGTGTCGCCGCCGTCGGCGTCTCCAAGGACTCAGCCGGACGTGCCGACGGAGTCGAGGTCGAGGCCGACGGGGAACGCTTCACGGTGCGGGCACGTGCGGTGGTGAACGCCGCAGGCGTCTGGGCCGACGACGTCCGCACCTTCGACGAGGGCACGAACCCCGATTCCATCCGTCCCGCCAAGGGCATCCACCTGACCGTGCCGTGGGAGAAGGTGCGCAACCAGATCGCCGCCGTCGTGCCCGTGCCGTCGGACCGCCGCTCGGTGTTCGTCGTCCCGAACGGCCGATTCACCTACATCGGCACGACCGACACCGACTACGACGGTCCGGTCGACGACCCGCAGTGCACCCCGGAGGACGTCGAGTACCTGCTGTCCGCCATCAACTTCTCGTGCACGTCCGAGATCACCCCCGACGACGTCGTCGGCACCTGGGCCGGGCTCCGGCCGCTGGTGAAGTCCGCGTCGTCGGGCCGCACCGCCGACCTGTCGCGCCGCCACAGCGTCGCCACGTCCACCTCGGGTGTCGTCACCATCACCGGCGGCAAGCTCACGACGTACCGAGAGATGGCCGCCGACACCGTCGACGAGGTCATCGAGCACGTCCTCGCATCACGGCCCGGATTCGTCGGTTATCCGAAGAGTTCGACCAAGCACCTCCGGCTCCGCGGTGCCGTCGGCTACGACACGCTCGGCCGGGCCGCCGACGCCTTCCCCGACGTTCCCCTCGAGGTCGTCGAACACCTCGGCAACCGCTACGGCGGCGAGGCCCGCGAGCTGATGGCCGCGATCCAGCACGACTCATCGCTCCTCGAACCGGTCGTGGCCGGACTCCCCTACGTCCGCGCCGAGGTCGAGTTCGCCATCCGCCACGAGATGGCCACCGACGTCGACGACGTCCTCAGCCGGCGCACCCGAGCCCGACTGCTGGCCCGAGACGACTCCGCGGATGCCGCCGGCGAGGTCGGTCAGATGATCGCCGCGGAACTCGGCACCGACACCGCCACGATCGAACGGTCCGCCGAGGAGTACCAGTCGTCGGTGCTGCACGAGCGCACCTCGGCGAGCCTGCCCGAGACCCACCTCGAGACGCTCATCGGCGCCTGAGGTCGTCGGCGGCGACGCCTGTCAGCTGGTCGTGGAGTTCGTGAGGGCCGAGACCCCGAGGAGAACCAGCCACACAATGCTGGGGACGGTTCCGATTCCCCCGAGCACCATGCCGGCGATCGCCAACCCCTTGCCGGTGCCGCCCATCTCGTCGGCCTTCCTGAGACCGAGGTTGCCGGTGACCAGCGCCACGATCCCCGGTATCAGCCCGACGAGTCCGAGACAGAACAACCCGAAGCAGAGTCCGAGGACCACTGAGATGATTCCGCAGATGAGCGAGGCGATCGCCATTCCGTTCTGCTGCTGAGCCGTGCCACCGATGCTCGGGTTGTACGGCTGGGCCGGCGGCGGAGCGAACCCGGCCGGCTGACCGGGGGGCGGTGGCGTGAACCCGCCGGGCGGCGGTGGCACAGCGGCACCCGGCGGCGGAGGCAGCGGACTTCCGGGCGTAGGTGGCGGCGTCCCACCCAACGGAACGGTCGGTTCGCCACCGGGCGGGGGCGGAACGGGGGGCTGCGCCGGGTCATCGCTCATACGCGCAGAACGTAGCCGCGGCTGCCGTTCCGGGCCGCCGATCATGGCGCCGACTGCGCCGACGGTTGGGGCCGACAGGGCGAGCCCGAACTAGCGTCGCCGCCCATGGAGACCGGACCCGGCGCACCCACCCCACCGATCGCGATCGCCGGCGGTGCCGCCGCCGCGACCGCCCGACTCGACGCCC
>CAJBIS010000233.1 GCA_903953195.1 uncultured Actinomycetes bacterium | reverse complement strand
AGTCACCCGCACTCAAGCACGTTCCCATTGGAAGAACATTCCAACCATCCCCACGACGAGTGAGTCACCCAACACGCTTCGCGTCGTCATGGTGCGCGCCGGTCCACCACGGCCACACTTCCACCATGACGGACCACACCGAGGTGCTCACCGCCGACGATGCGGAGGACCGGCAGCGCCGCGCCGCCGGAGGCCTACTGGCCGCCGGGGCAACGGCCGGCGACCGGGTGGCCCTCACCGCCACGTCGGGCGCCGACCTGTTGTGCACGGTGCTCGGCGCGCTGCGCGTCGGGATCGTCCCGGTGCTGACCCACGCCGGGCTGCTCGACGCCGAGCGGGCCGAGCTCTTCGACGACGCCGACCCGCTCATGGTCGTGGACGACGCGGCGATGGCCCGACTGCTCGAGGGCACGCCGACCGACCTGGCTCCGGCCCCGCTGGCACGGCCCATGCACTACACGTCGGGCACCACCGGCCGGGCCAAGGGCGTGTGGTCCGGACTGCTCTCCGAGTCCGAGGCCGCCGCGCTGCTCGCCGAGGAGGTCGACCTCTGGCACTTCGACACCGACGACGTGCATCTGGTCTGCTCGCCGCTCTACCACTCGGTGGCCGTCCGATGGTCGGGCGCCACGCTGCTGAGCGGCGGCACGGTCGTGCTGCAGGGGCCGTTCGACGCCACGCGCACGATGCGCAACATCGTCGACCTCGCACCCACGACGACGTTCATGGTGCCCGCCCACCTGCAACGCTGCTTCGCGCTGAGCGAACGGCCCGACCTGCGCGGATTCCGACTGGTGGCCCACGCCGGCTCACCGTGCCCCGAGCCCCTCAAACGAGCCGCTGCCGACGCGTTCGGCGAGGACGTGCTCTGGGAGTTCTACGGTTCGACCGAGGGGCAGTTCACCGCCTGCTCCACACCCGAGTGGTTCGACCGACCCGGCACCGTCGGACGGGCCCGACCCGGCCGGTTGCTGTCGACCGACGACGACGGCACCGTCTGGTGCGAGGTGCCCCACTGGGCACGCTTCGAGTACTGGCGCGACCCCGAACGCACCGCCGAGGCGTGGCGACCGTCGACCAACCCGGACGCCCACGGCGAGTTCACCGTCCGCGACCTGGGTCGACTCGACGACGACGGCTACCTGTACCTCGACGGTCGCCGCGACGACCTGATCATCACCGGCGGCGTCAACGTGTACCCCGCCGAGGTCGAACGGGTGCTCGCCGACATCCCCGGACTCGCCGAGATCGCCGTCTTCGGCGTCGACGACGAACGATGGGGCCAACGGGTGTGCGCAGCCGTGGTCGGCGACGTCGACGCCGCAGCCGTCCACGAGTTCGCCCGCGACCACCTGGCCCCGCACAAGCGACCCAAGGACGTCCGGATCGTCGACCAGCTGCCCGTCACTGCGACCGGCAAGCTGCGACGCAACGTCCTGGCCGATCAGCTGTTCGGACCGGGGTCCTGACGCCGACGGGGCGCGTTCAGGCGGTGGCGTCGCTCAGGCAGTGGTCGTCGGTGCCGACGTCGTCCCGGCGATGGTGGCGAACCCGGCCGGCAGAGCCGCACCGGTGCGTTCCGACTCGGACCGGATCACCTCGGTGAATCCGGGCAGCGCGTCGGCCCAGTTGGTGGCCGCACCATTGCGGGCCATGGCCACCCGTTCGACCCCGATGCCGCCGCTCGTGCGGCTGGCGCCCGAATCGGTGCCCGCTCCGGCCCCGTGCGTGATCTCGGCGATCTCGAGCTCGGAGCTGTCCGGCATCACGTACTCGATCGAGAACGACGGCGCCGCCGGGCCGCCCGGGTGACCCGCGGGTGCGAACCAACCGGACCCCGAACCCTTCTGCCGGGCCTCGT
>CAJBIS010000232.1 GCA_903953195.1 uncultured Actinomycetes bacterium | reverse complement strand
CGTTCCAGTTGGTGATCTTGGCCTCGAAGATGCCGGCGAGCGTGTCGGCGCTGAGCTGGATCTTCCCGCTGAACCCCTGCAGGTTGTAGGCCACGGTGATCGGCGCGGCGACGGTCGGGAAGTACAGGATCTCACCACCGGCAAAGGTCTCGTCGGGCTTCGCCGTCGAGTCGGAGCCGGCGAAGGTCACGGTCTGCTGGCCGAGCTGCTTGCGCCCGTCCGACGATCCGCTCTTGGCATAGGTGACCAGTTCCTGCCCGGCCTCGCCGTTGAAGTCGGTGTTCACAGCCTGGTAGAAGGCGTCGGGGAAGCTCGCTCCACCACCGGCGATCTTCGCCGTGAGCGCCTTGATCTGCTCGGCGGTCGGGGCGCCGGCGACGGCACCGCCACCAGCTGCGGTGGTGGTCGTCGTCGAATCCGACGACGACTTCGAGTCTCCACCGCAGGCGGTCGCGATGAACGCGACGGCGGCGACGACGGCCAGCAACCCGGCCAGGGGACGACGACGTGACATGAACATTCCTCCGGAGTGATGTCGGGGGCCTCTCACCCCCACGCGCAACCTAAGGAACACCCATGGACGGACGGCATCGAACAGGTGTCGCGTGGGTGAACGATCCGCGAACGATCCGATTCAGTTCCGGTGAGTCCCGGAATTCAGGGGCTCGACCACGCTCCTGAGGTGGCCAGCAGGTGAACGAGGTCGTGCTCGACCTCGTGGGTCAGGACGTCGACGAGGGACCCGAGCGGCACCCATCGAACCAGGTCGACCTCGTCGTTGGGGGTGAATCCGAGGTCCTCAGCCACCGTCATGGCCCACCAGGTGACCCGCTTGAGGTACCTGCGTCCGTCCGGGAGTGCCACCTCGTACTCGACCGGACGCCCGAGCTTGGGACCCCGCACGCAGCGCAGCCCGGTCTCCTCCTCGACCTCCCGCAGCGCGGTGTCACGTCGCCGCTCGCCACGCTCCTGTTTGCCCTTGGGCAGGCTCCAGTCGTCGTACCGGGGTCGATGCACGACCACGACCTCGATTGCTCCGTCTGCACTGCGCCGCCAGACGACGCCTCCGGCGGCCCGCACGACGGGAAGTTCGTCCGGCAACGGGCTAGCGGAGTTCGACCGTCGCCCGCTTCGCCGCCTGCTCCTGCAGTTCGACGTGCGTCTCGACGGTGCGTCGGCGATCGACCCACTCCCAACGATCGTCGACCTGCTGCCAGGCGAGCGTGTCGTCGGCGAGTTCGACGGCGAGGACCTCATCGAGGCGGGCCCGCAGCTCCGGGTCCTCGACCGGAGCGACTGCCTCGACACGCCGGTCGAGGTTGCGGGGCATCAGGTCGGCCGAGCCGATGTAGTGCGTCTCCGCTCCCGGGCCGCGGGCGTTGGCGAACCGGTACACGCGGGAGTGCTCCAGGTACCGACCGAGCAGGCTCCGCACCGTGATGTTGTCGGAGAGTCCCGGCACCTGCGGGCGCAGGCAGCAGATGCCCCGGATGATCAGCTCGATGCGGACTCCGTCGGCGGACGCGGCGTACAGCTCGTCGATCATGTCGGGGTCCACCAGGCTGTTCATCTTCATGATGATGTGGCCCGTTCCCGGCGCCGCCCGGCGCTCGTTGCGGATGAGCTCGACCAGCCCCGGTCGGAGCGCGTGCGGCGCCATGAGCAGCTTCCGGTACTCGACGTTGCGGGCGTATCCGGTCAGGTAGTTGAACAACTGCGTCAGGTCGGATCCGATGTCCGGGTCGGCGGTGAGCAGACCGAAGTCCTCGTACAGGCGGGCGGTCTTCGGGTTGTAGTTGCCGGTGCCGATGTGGCAGTAGCGCACGACGTTGCCGCCCTCCTCGCGCACCACCAGACACGTCTTGGTGTGCGTCTTGAGACCGACGAGTCCGTAGACGACGTGCACGCCGGCCTGCTCGAGCCGGCGGGCCCACTCGATGTTGCGCTCCTCGTCGAAACGGGCCTTGAGTTCGACGAGTGCCACCACCTGCTTGCCCTGTTCGGCGGCACGGATCAGCGACGCCACGATCGGGCTGTCACCCGAGGTGCGGTACAGCGTGAGCTTGATCGTGAGGACGCCCGGGTCGTTCGACGCCTGGCGGATGAACTCCTCGACCGAGGTACGGAAGCTCTCGTAGGGGTGATGGACGAGCAGGTCGGCCTCGGCGATGGCAGCGAACAGGTCGCGCTGCTCGCCGTCCTCATCGACCATGAGCCGGCGCTGGGTGACCGGTGCGTACACCGGGTACTGCAGCTCCGGGCGATCCATCTCGGCCACCGAGAACAGTCCGCTCAGCCCCACCGGACCGGCATGGGCCACGACATCGGTGTCCTCGAGTTCGAGTTCGTCGCGGATGAGCTCGAGGGCCTCGGCCGAGATGTCGTCCTCGACCTCGAGACGCACCGCCTTGCCGAACCGGCGACGGCGGAGCTCCACCTCGATGGCGGCCAACAGGTCGTCGGCCTCCTCCTCCTCGACGGTCAGGTCGGCGTTCCGGGTGACCCGGAACGCGACGTGGTCGATGACCTCCATGCCGGGGAACAGTCCGTCCAGATGGGCGGCGATGACCTGTTCGAGCGGCACGAACCGCTCGCCGTCGGGCATGACCACGAAACGCGGCAGCAGCGGCGGCACCTTGACGCGGGCGAAGCGGCGCTCGTCAGTCGACGGGTCGCGCACGATCACACCGAGGTTCAGCGACAGCGACGAGATGTACGGGAACGGGTGGCCGGGGTCGACGGCGAGCGGCGTGAGCACCGGGAAGATCCGGCGCTCGAACTCCTCGCGCAGCCAGTCGCGGTCGTCGTCGTCGAGCTGGGCCCAGGTCGAGTACACGATGCCGTGGTCGGCGAGTGAGGGGCACAGCTCGTTGAGGAACAGGTCGTCCGCTCGTGCCGACAGCTCACCCGCTCGCGTCTGCACGACGTCGAGCTGTTCGGTCGCGGAACGACCGTCGGGACTGCGGCCCTTCACACCGGCCGCCACCTGGTCCTTCAGGCCGGCGACGCGCACCTGAAAGAACTCGTCGAGGTTCTGGCTGAAGATCGCCACGAACTTCACGCGCTCGAGCAGCGGCGTCTCGGGGTCCTCGGCCAGGGCCAGCACCCGGGCGTTGAAGTCGAGCCACGACAGCTCGCGGTTCAGGTAGCGGCGGTCATCGTCTCCTGAGCCAGATCCCATACCGGGGAGGCTATCGGTCGACGCCGGGAACGACCGAGGCCGCCACGATCGCTCGTGGCGGCCTCAGCACGTCGTTCGCTCGGATCGGTTGCGACCGTCCGTCAGGACTGTTCCTCGTCCTCGTCGCCCAGGTCCCAGGTGAGCTGAATCAACTCGCGCTCGGCGTCCCGGTTGACGCGCTCCTTGTTCCGCTTGAACTGCGGATCGTGGCGCGGCAGCAGGAGCAGCCGGGCGTTGACCCGTGTCCGGAACTCGTCGACCACCTGCTCGTCACCCCAGGTGCAGCGGATCTCCCAGTGCGGGGCGACCGGACCGAGGTAGACGATGGTGCTGTGGGACACCGGCGGTGCCGGTGGCTCATCCAGGGCGTTCGACTGATCTGACATGGACCGACACCCTAGCGGGCGTTCAGCGACTGCCCAGCGTGGCGGTGCCGCTCTGCTCCTGGCCCTGGCGCTCCCAGGTCAGCTCGAGCTGATCGCCGGGCTGCTTCGAGCGCACGACCTGACCGACATCGGCGGCCGAGCGGATCCGCTTGCCGTCGACGGCGACGATCACGTCACCCACCTCGACGCCGGCGGACTCGGCGCCGCTCCCCGACGACACCTTCTGCACGAAGGCGCCGGCGGTGGCGGTGATGCCGTACCGGTTCGCGAGTTCGGGGCTGATCGCCGAGACGTCGACCGACTCGACGCCGAGGAGGGGCTTGGCGTTCGTCGCCGGACGACCGGACTGCAGGTCGTCGACGAGCCCGCGGATCGAGTCGATCGACAGCGCGAAGCCGATGTTCTGGGCGTCGGAGAGGATGGCCGTGTTGATGCCGACGACCTGGCCCTGGGAGTTGACCAGCGGGCCGCCACTGTTGCCCGGGTTGATCGCGGCATCGGTCTGGATGAGATCGTCGAGCGATGCACCGGACGGCGCCTGGATGGTCCGACCCGTGGCCGAGACGATGCCGGTCGTGACGCTCGGTTCGTCGCCGAGGTTGAGCGCGTTGCCGATGGCCACGACGGTGTCGCCCACCTGCAGGTCGGCGGAGGCACCCAGTTCGGCGGGCGTGACCGGTGCCGTGAGGCCCTCGACCTTGATCACTGCGACGTCGTTGTCGACGACCTTGCCGAGGAGTCGGGCCTCGCCGGTCCGACCGTCGGAGAAGTCCACCTCGATCGTGTCGGCGTCCTCGATCACGTGGGCGTTCGTCAGGACGACGCCGTCGGCCGAGATCACCACGCCCGAGCCGGCCGCCTCACCCTGACTCGTCCCCGTGTGGATCGACACCACCGAGGGGCCGACCTTGTCGAGGAGCGTCCGGATGTCGAGCGACTGCCCGCCCACGGTGTTGCTCGGACGGGACGGTGCGTTGACGCTCGTCGCCACCGTCTCGCCGCTCCCCTGGTTCCACAGCGCCGCCGTGGTCAGGCCGCCGGCCACGATCGCACCGACGAGTCCGCCGACGAGCGCTGCCTTGATGGCGCCGCCCTTCTGCTTCGGCGCACCGGATCGGTTCGATCCGCCCGGTGCCGGCGTCGGTGCCGCTCCGTACCCGAGCGGCGGACCGGCGGGCGGTGCCGGCGGCACACCTGCGCCCGGCGAGGTCACGGGCGCCGGGACGGGGCCCGGCGGGCTCACCCAGGCCGGAGCTGCCGGCACGGACGGCGGCTGCATCGTCGGGGCCGTCGGAGGAGCCGAGGGCATCGACGGGCGCGGCATCGGCGTCGTCTGATCGTTGGGGTACTGCGGAGAGGACGGGTTCTGATGCATGGCTGCGAGTATGGACACCGAGCGGCGACTGTCGACGTCGGTCCCTGAGAGTCCCCGACCCGCTCTCAGGAACGGAGCTCGGCAACACCGTCAGTCTGTCACGCTGCGCCGACAACGCCACGCTGCGGCACCACGGTCACGGCTGCCATTCGGAGCACCGATGGACGCTGGCGGTCGTGGCGAACTCGAGTCGCAGCCCCGTGACCGGCGTCACGCATGCCATCTGGCACTGAGTCCCGTCTCAGAGGTTCAGGAAATCAGGAACAAATGGTCCTCCGGGGGCGTCAATGTATGCGTATGGAAAATGTGCTGGACACCGAGTGGATGGCCGAGGGCAACTGCGCCGACAAGCCGCCGAGCCTCTTCTTCCCCTCCGACGGAGTTGGGGTCGAGGTCGCGAAGCGGGTGTGCGCTGATTGCCCGGTGAAGGCCCGCTGCCTGGAGTACGCGCTGGACAACCGGATCGATCACGGTGTCTGGGGCGGAACCTCCGAGCGAGAGCGGCGCCGGATCCTCAAGGCCCGCGGGCAGCAGACCGTCTCGGTCTGATCCCGCCACCTGCGACGACGTCGACCGAGTTCAACCCGTGTCGACGTCGTCGCGTTCCGATCTCCGAGCCCGCTGCCGGGAACGCCGGCGTGATCTCGGAGATCAGGAACGTCATGCTGCGGAGCAACGGCTCCAGCAGTTGCTGTTCGAGTTCCTCGCGGACCGAGCCGCCGGAACGGTGGCGCTCTACCTCCCCACCGATGGCGAGGTCGACGTGGCAGCCATCGCTCCCGCACTGCGGTCGATGGGCTGGACCACGACGCTGCCGGTCATCGATGACCGTACGTCGATGCACTTCGCACGCTGGACCGGTGACGACGACCTGGTCGACAACCGCTACGGCATCGCCGAGCCGGTCGGGACCGCCGAGGTGACGATCGGCGACCACGCCGTCATCGTCGTGCCCGCTGTCGCCGTCGATGTCCGCGGGCACCGGCTCGGGTTCGGCGCCGGGTTCTACGACCGGGCGCTGAGCGGGCGGTCGGACGAGGTGATCACGCTGTGCCCGGTGCACGACGTCCAGGTCGTGGACGACGTTCAGCCCGAGGCGCACGACGTGGGTGTCGACGCGATCGCGACGACGAGCGGGATCCGCTGGATCAGTGACGCCACAGCGCCCGGAGGCGCACGCGGCTCAACGCGCTGATGTGCCGGCGACTCAGGCGGTGCGGGTCTGCTGCGCGGCCCGGGCCAACGCACGCTGACGGCGGATGCGGCGACGTTCGCGCTCGCTGAGTCCACCCCAGATCCCGAACTTCTCGCCGTTGGCGAGCGCGTACTCGAGGCACTCCTCGCGCACGACGCAGCTCTGGCAGACCTGCTTCGCCTCCTTGGTGGAGGCACCCCGCTCCGGGAAGAAGAGGTCGGGGTCGACGCCGAGACAGTTCGCGTAGAGCTGCCAGCTGTCGGAGTTCGGCGTGGCGGGATCCGCTGCTGCGGTCTCGGTTCCGTCGTTCATCTTCTTCCCCCTGGGGACCGCTCTGTTGCGGGTGAGTCAGTTGCGGATGAGTCAGTGACGGTCACGGCCGTGTGACCTCGATACGCATGACCTCGCTGTGTAATTACAACGATGTCATGCAGCATCTAAGTCGCTTCGCCACGGAAATGCAACAGGAAATCCGCGCGGAGACGGTCGCGCGCACCACGGAGGGTGAGAAGACCCCCGCGCGTGGTGACTTCAGGCACGGCGAGTGGTGATGGTCACACCCTCGGAGACACGTTCACGTCACCACCGGGCCATCTGTGCGGACAGGCGGCCGCTCCCCCGTTGAGGTTCAGCGTCGGCCGCGCAGCAGCTCGCGCTTCTGCTCGATGAAGTCGACGAGGACGTAGTCGCCCAGCGTCTGGGGGCTGGTGAAGAACGCCCGGCCCTGGTTCATGCGGGTGAGCTGCTCGATGAAGTGCTGCAGGCTGCGGTCCGGGTCGAGCATGAACGTGTTGATCCGGATGCCCTCGCGGGTGCAGCGGGCGACCTCGGTCAGCGTGGCGTCCACCGTCTCGCGGACCGGCGGGTAGTGGAACTCCGGTTCGCCGTACCGGTTGATGTGGGCGGTCGGCTCGCCGTCGGTGATCATCAGGATCTGCTTCGTCCCCGACTGACGGGCCAGGAGCTGGCGGGCCAACTGGAATCCGTGCTGCATGTTGGTGCCGTAGACGAAGTCCCACGAGACCTCGGGGAGCTGCTCGGCGGTGAGGATGCGGGCCGTCTCGGAGAACCCGACGATGCCGAGGTAGTCACGCGGGTACTGCATCGAGATCAGCGAGTGCAGCGCCATCGCCACCTTCTTGGCCGGCAGGAAGTTGTCGCGCATCGGCATCGACAACGACAGGTCGAGCATCAGCACCGTGGAGGACCGGACGACGTGTTCGGTCTGCTCGATCTCGAAGTCGTCGGGCTGGAGCCGGACCGGCGCCGACTCACCGCGCAGGATCGCGTTGCGGATGGTCTTCTCCAGATCGAGCTGGAACGGGTCGCCCCACTCGTACGGCTTCGTCTGGAAGGTGCGCTCGTGGCCGTACCCGCGCTGTTCGAGCTCGTGGCCGCCCATCTGGTTGCGGTCGAGCTTCTTGAACAACTCCGCGAGCGCGTTCTGCCCGAGTCGACGCATGCCGCGGGGCGTGAGTTCCATGCGGCCCTCGCGCTGTTCGATCAACCCCGCCTCGGTGAGCATGCGGGTGACCTCGGCCATGCGCTCGAGACTCTGGGCCGCGTCGTCGCCCAGCAGCTCCCGGGCCCGGTCGATGTCGACCTCGGCGAGCGCTCCCGGGTTGGACGCACCACGCATCATCTGCTCGAGCTGGTCGAGATCACCGAGCTCCGCCATCAACTGCGCCGCCTGGGCCATGTCGAGTGGGTCCTGGCCCTGGAAGTCGTAGCTGCCGTCCCAGTTCATGTCGGGGAAGGCGTCGCGCAGGTTGGCGCCGAGCTGGTCCATCTGCCAGCGGAGATCCATGTCCTCCATGAGCTGATCCGACAGCTGCTGCAGCTGGGCCCGCTGCTCGGGCGTCATCGAGTTGAGCATCGACTGCATGGCAGCCATGCGACGGGCCATCACCTCGAGCAGCTCGTCGAGGTTCTGCGGGTTCTCGGGGAAGAAGTCGCCGTGGCGCTCCATGAACCCGTCGAAGTCCGGTTCCTCGCCGCGTTCGCGCTGCTCGAGCATCTGGTTGAGCTCGGCGAGCATGTCCTTCATGCGGGCCATGTCCTGCGGGGTCATGTTCTGCAGGTCGCCGGCCATCTGGTTCACGTACTGCTGCATGAGCTGCTCACGCAGCCGATCGACGAGCTGCTCGAATCGTTCCGCCGCCTCGGCCGAGGTGAAGTCGTACTGCTCGAGTCCCTTGACCTGACCTGCCAGGTCGGGCGGCAGCATGTCGAGCTCCAGGTTGCGATTGGCCGCCGACTCCTGCGCCAGCTCACGTCGCCGCTGATCACCCGACGCGTCGGCGGCGTCGAGCTGTCGCTGCAGTTCGTTGCGCTCCTGTTGCACGACGTCGCGGAGTTCACCGGCGATGTCGTCGTAGACGCCACCGAGGTCGAACCGGTCGAGCGCGTCCTGACGGCGATCCCGCAGCTGCTCGAGCAGGTCGCGCAGCCCCTGCACCTGCTCACCGTTGCGGTCCTCGAACCCCTGCTGCATCATCCGACGCAGCGCCGAGTTCAGGTCGCCGTGGTAGAGCAGGTCGTCAGTGAGCTGCTCCATGACATCGAGCGCGTCGAGCTCGAATCCACGTTGGGATCCGTCCCACGGCGAGTAGCGGAACCGTGGGCGGGGCATGGTCGAAGGGTAGCCCTGAGGTCCGGCGGATCAGCCGCGAGCGCGGTACTGGGCCCGGCCGGACACGGCGTCCTTGTTGAGGCGCTTCGAGAGGTGGAGCCCCTCGAGGATCAACTCGACGGCCGAGGCGACCTGCCCGGGGGTGGCGTTCGCACCGACGAGCTGGGTCACCGGACGGGCCAGCGACGGCATGGACTCGACGAGCGCCACGTAGTCGGCCGACGACACGTCCTCGCCGATCTCGACCGGGTCCCGGCCCTCGAAGTCGGTGACCACGCTGGTGAGCTGTTCGGGACCGACGAGCTCGCGGAACACCTCGAGCACCGCCGAGCGGATGATGTGGTCGAGGATCTGCTCCTCGCGCCCCTCCTCGAGGGTCTCGATCTCGACCTTGCCCGCCGTCGACGCCGGCAGCGCCTCGAGGTCGCACACACGCGGCACGACCTCGTCCTCGCCGGCGATCAGGGCGCGACGGGCGGCGTTGGCGACCATGACCTCCTGGTTCGACACCGAGAGGCGCACCGACACACCCGAACGCTGCGAGATGTGCGGGCTCTGCCGGGCGATCTGCGAGATCGTCGCGATGACCTCGGTCATGTGCTCGGGGATGCTCACGTCGATGCCGTCCACCCGGAACGGGTCGGCCTCCTGGGTGATGATCGCCACCTCGGTCTCGACGTCGAGCGGATAGTGCGTGCGCACCTGCGAGCCGAACCGGTCCTTGAGCGGGGTGATGAGACGGCCGCGGTTGGTGTAGTCCTCGGGGTTGGCCGAGGCGACGAGCATCAGGTCGAGCGGCAGGTGGATCTTGTAGCCGCGGATCTGGATGTCGCGCTCCTCGAGCACGTTCAGCAGGCCGACCTGGATGCGCTCGGCCAGGTCCGGCAGCTCGTTGATGGCGAAGATGCCGCGGTTGGTGCGGGGCACCAGGCCGAAGTGCAGCGTCTCGAGGTCCGACAGGTGACGTCCCTCGGCGACCTTGATCGGGTCGACCT
>CAJBIS010000231.1 GCA_903953195.1 uncultured Actinomycetes bacterium | reverse complement strand
TGCTGGGGCACACTGCTCGAATGATCGATCCCGGAATCAAGCGATGCCTCGGCCAGATGATCAAGGGGGTGCAGGTCGTGGCGGCCACCGACGGCGGGCTCACCCGTGCCTACACCTCGCACTGGGTCACGCAGGTCTCATTCGAGGAGCCGATCGTCATGGCGTCGGTGTCACCCAAGCACGACACGTTCCCGCTCATCGTGTCGAGCGGGCGGTTCACGGTGTCGCTGCTTGCCGCCGATCAGATCACCGAGGGCCAGTACTTCAGCTACCCGGGTCGACGGTTCCGGTACATCGCTCCCGAGTACCTGGACGTCGTCGACGGTCATCCGGTCGTGCCGAACTCGATTGCGTGGTTCACCTGTGACGTGTTCGAGCGGGTGACCATGGCGGACCACGAGCTGGTGTTCGGCCGCATCACCGCAACGGGTGAGGGACGCCTGAAGGAACCACCGTTGCTCTACTCGAGCCGACACGGTTGGCGGGTCACCGGCGACAAGGCGCGGGAACCCGGCGTGTCGATCCGTGATCAGCTCCTCGCTCGCGTCGACGCGGCCGAGGCGACCCCGGAGGAGTGACCGCCGGTCGGGGGGTCGACTACCGGAAACTCGGGTGGTCGAGCATCGAACCGAGCCGGTTGGTCGCGATCGGGTCGGCGGCGTCGATCCTGCGAGCCGACCGTGCGGGACCGCGACCGACGACGCGCTCGATCGCGTCGGTCACTCGCCGCAACGCGAACGACTCGAACTGGTCGGGTGCGCCCGCCGGGTACTCCCGTGCGGCCCGTTCGAGCTCGGCACGACCCGCGGCGGTGAGACGAGACCACGTGCGGCGCCCGGTCGGTGGCGGGTCGAGGCGACGGATCGCCCGATCCACGACCTGATGGTGGGCGTGCACCAGTCCTTCTGCAGTGGTCTCCAACGTCGATCTCCTCGATCACTCGCCCGCGGCGGCGCGGGCGCTGTGGAGTTCAGATCGGTCACTGAGGCCTCGAATTGAGCGAACCCGCCGAGATCGTCCGTCCTCCGGCGGTTCGCGACCCGGGCCGGAAGGCGGTGACATCATCTGTCCGTCCGGGCCTCCTCCCGGACGGACAGGAGCCCGGCCATGCCCGACCCACCAGCACCCGACGAGCGCGTCGCCGTGCGCGGTGGACGTGTGCGTCGCTGGTTCACCCGGGTCTCCGACCGCGCCCGCGAACTCGCCGACGGCGTCGCCGGGATGCGGCCCGAGACGCCCGTCATCGACACGGCGTTCGAGGCGGTCGAGCGCGACTCGCGTACTGCCGGAGGTCTGCTCGCCGGGGCCCTCGCGTTCCGATTCTTCCTGTTGAGCGTGCCCCTGGTCCTGCTGCTCTACGCGGGTCTCGGCTTCCTCGATCACGCCCAGAGCGACCTGGCCGCCACCGCCGGCGAGCAACTCGGCTTCTCCGGCGCCGTCCTGAAGACCGTGAGCGACGCCGGTCGCGACGCGTCGGTCGGCCGGTGGGCGACCCTGATCGTCGGCACGTGGGCGTTGGTGCTGGCGATGCGCACGCTGATCAAGACGATGCGGGTCATCCACGTGCTGGCGTGGGGTCTCGATCGCCGTCGGCTGACCCGGACGGTCCGGTCGGTGTTCATCGGGGTCGGAGTGCTCATCGCCGTGTTGCTCTACGCCGGATTCGGCGCGTGGCTGCGCGATCACACCCCGGGCGGTGGGCTGGTCGCGTCGCTGCTGCTCGGCGCCGGATGGGCCTCGGTCTGGCTCGGTGTGTCGTGGCTGCAACCCCGACCGATCGACGCGCCGTGGACCGTGCTCCTGCCCGGTGCGATCCTCGTCGGCGTCGCAGCCGAGGGTCTCCACGCCGCCACGGTTCTCTACATCGCCGGACGCGTGTCCCGGATGTCGGCCACGTACGGTTCGCTCGGCGTCGCAGCCGTGATGCTGCTCTGGCTGTTCGTCGTGTCCCGTTCGATCGTCGCGTCAGCGATGTTGAACGCGACCCTGTGGGATCGACGCCGGCGTGGGGTGGCGAGTCTCGCTCCCGTCGACATGCGGCGGCTCGTCCGTTCGGTGATCCGCAACGACGAGTGAGCCCTGCCAAGCGGAGGCGCTCGAGTGGAGCGGGTGACGAGAATCGAACTCGCACTGTCAGCTTGGGAAGCTGAAGTTCTACCATTGAACTACACCCGCAGGGCCTGCTGAACAGGCGTACGCACGCTAGTCGGAGCGATGCCCCGGCTCGTACTCGGTGGCTCGGCCGGATTTCCGGGGCTGGATGGTGTGTGGCTGCACGCTGTTCACTACGGTGACCGCCGGCGCCGGAGGGCCTGGCGTCCATTGACCGCTGGGAGCCTCCGTGCGCCGCACCTTCACCTCTCTGACCGTCCTGCTCGCTGTCACCGTCGGGATCTCGGCGTGTGGTGACAACGTCAAGGTCAACTTCGACAAGAACGGTAAGGAGAAGGCGTGTACGGCGCTGTCATCGGTGAAGGCCGAGGTCGGCGAGTTCACCGACGGGTCCACGACCACGACGGCAGGTGATGCCCAGACCAAGCTCACCGACATCAACCAGAAGCTGACGGCGGCCACCGACACGAACACCGGCTTCACCAAGTCCATCCTGGAGCCGGTGACCACGGCCCTCACCACGGCCAACGACAAGCTCGAGGGCGTCGACCCCTCCACGCCGCTGAGCGATGTTCCGGGTGCCACCGATCTCCAGAAGAACGTCCAGACGGCATTCAACAACCTGAACTCCATGTTCAAGTGCAGCTGAGCGTCTGACCGGATCAACGACCACGAGCCCATGATCGAAGTCAGTGGCCTGACCAAGCGGTACGGGTCCACCCTCGCCGTCGACGACCTGTCGTTCACCATCTCTGACGGGACGGTGACCGGATTCCTCGGTCCCAACGGCTCTGGGAAGTCCACGACGATGCGTCTCATGCTCGGCCTGGACCGTGGCGATGGAACGACGCTCTACGACGGCGAGCGCATCGAACAGCTCGACTCGGTGAGCCGCGTGGTGGGCGCGCACCTCGACGCCAAGTACTTCCATCCGAAACGCACGGCCCGCAACCACCTGCGGATGCTCGCTCAGGAGGCTCGTCTTCCGGCGGCCCGGGTGGACGAGGTGATCGAGCTCATGGGTCTCTCCAGCGTGGCCGACAAGGCGCCCGGTGGGTTCTCGCTCGGAATGGGGCAGCGGCTCGGGCTCGCCGGTGCGCTGCTCGCAGCGCCTCGCACGCTCATGCTGGATGAGCCGGCCAACGGCCTGGACCCACAGTCCATCCACTGGCTGCGGGACTTCCTTCAGGAGTACGCGGCGCAGGGCAATTCGGTGTTCGTGTCCAGCCACCTCCTGTCGGAGATGGAGCTCATGGCCGACCACGTCGTGGTGATCGCGAAGGGCCGGCTGATCGCCGATGCCTCCATGGCCGACATCGTGGCCAGAAGCCGTCGGAACGACGTGTTCGTCCGCACCGACGCGACGGATCGCGAGCGGTTGTCTCGGGAACTCGTCGGCGCCGGCTGCACCGTTGAGCCCGAGGGCGTCGACGGCCTCGCCGTGTCGGGGGCGACCACCGATGACATCGGTCGCATCGCTCACGCCCAGGGCCTCGCGTTGCTCGAGCTCACCGCTCGGGTGGCATCACTCGAGGACGCATTCCTGGAGCTGACCGACAGTGATCAGCAGTACAGAGTCGGCGGCGACAAGTGACTCGGGTCCTCGCCTTCGAACGCGTGCGCGCCACATCGCTCCGGTCGACGTGGATCTTCCCCTTGATCGGTGTCGTCATCTCGGTGCTCGCCGCGCTGCTCGGAAACGTCACGGCGTCCGACGGTTGGTCGGCGACGCTCTCGAACTACGTGCCCGATTCGTTCACCTTCATCAGCGCGCTGTTCATCACCATTCCGTTCGCACAGGCGTTCGGCCATGAGTATCGAGACGGCACGATGCGTCTCACGCTCTCGCTCTTTCCGCACCGACGGCAGGTGTTCGCCGCCAAGCTGGCCGTACCGACCGTCGTGGCGGTCATCGGCGCAACGGCCAGCGTGCTCGCGATCTCCGCCATCGGGCTGACATCGGGCCATGTGACCGATGCCGGTGCGCTGCCCTCGGTGCTCGTGCGCTGCGTCGGGTTCACCGTGTTGTGGGGTCTGCTGGTCGCGTCGATCACCGTGCTCACTCGCAACCTCGCGGCCGGCGTGACGGGAGTGCTCATCTGGTATCTGCTCGTGGAGCAACTCCTGCTCTCGCTGGTTGGCAACTCGGTCGACAACCTCGATGAGTACATGCCGTTGCTGAACGGGCAGAAGTGGATGTCCACCGGTGAGGTCCGCGGCGCGATTGTCATGTTGGTCCCCACGCTGGTCGTCGCACTCGTCGCGCTGGTCAAGTTCGAGCGCAACGACGCCTGATCTCTTCCGGGTCACGATCCCTGCTCGCGCAGCGCCCGCTTCAGTCGGGTGCCTTGAGGGCCGATCACCTGACGGCTTGACTTGTCTCGTGCCATCCCGCCGCGCCGTTGCGCTCGTCGTGGCCGCAGCGCTGCTCGCCACCGGGTGGTTCGTGACGGTCGGAACCTCGGTCGCCGCCGCGGCCGGGAACGGTGGCGGGTTCACGGCCGTGTCGCCTCCGGCCCGCCTGCTCGACACCCGGACCTCCGGCGGGTGCGTGTCGGGGCCGGCGGGACGTTCTCTGTTGGTGGGGGGCTTCGCCGGTGTGCCGTCGGGCGCCGCTGCGGTCGTGGTGAACGTGACGGTCGTGTCGCCGTCGGCGCCGGGGTACGTGACGGTGTACCCGGCGGGTGTGGCGCCGCCGACGGCGTCGAGCCTGAACTACGTGGCCGGCCAGACGGTGCCCAACCAGGTGACGGTGAAGCTCGGCACGGCCGGTGCGATCGTCCTGTTCGCGTCGGGCGGCTGCCCGAATCTGGTCGTCGACGTGCAGGGTTGGTTCGCCGCCGGGCCGGCCGGAACGGGCGGGTTCGACGGGGTGACGCCAGCCCGTGTGCGCGACACCCGACTGGTCGGCGGGTGTCTGGTCGGCAACGAGACGCGTTCGATCCCGGTGGGCGGTGTCGGGGCCGTTCCGTCATCGGCGGACGCGGTGGTCCTCAACGTGACGGCGGTGACGCCGACGGCGGGTGGCTACCTCACCGTGTACCCCGCGGGGCGACCGACGCCGCTGGCGTCGAGCCTGAACTTCACCGCAGGCAGGGTCGTGCCCAACGCGGTCACCGTGGGGCTCGGCACCGGCGACAGCATCGCGGTGTTCAACGGGTCGGGCGGTTGCACCCACGTCGTCGTCGACGTCGTCGGCTACTACGCGGGCAGCGGCGACTCGGTCGTCGGTGGCTTCGTCGACGTCACGCCGACCCGGAGCGTCGACACCCGGGTCACCGGCGGGTGTGTTCCCGCGCAGGGCAGCCGTGAGATCGCCGCCGCGGGCGTGGGGGACACCGCCGCCGATTCCCTCGCCGTGGCGCTGAACGTCACGGTCGTGGCACCCGGCGGTCCGGGCTACCTGACCGTGCACCCGGCCGGCGGCACGAAGCCGACGGTGTCCAATCTCAACTTCACCGCCGGACTCGTTGTGGCGAACAGCGTCCACGTCGGTGCCGGGACCGGTGGCCGCATCACGGTGTTCAACGGCTCGGGCGTGTGTGCCCACGTCATCGTCGACGTCGTCGGGGCGTACGTGACCGCGACCTCGCCACCCGTGAACGCGCCGCCGGTCATCAGCTCGTTCACGGCGTCGCCGACGACCGTTGCGGCCCCCGGTCTGGTGGCGTACTCATGGAACGTCACCGACCCCGAGGGCGACCCGCTGATCTGCACGATCGACGGCAACGGCGACGGCAACGTCGACGTGACCGTCGCCAACTGCCAGAACCCGGGGAGTCGCAACGTCACGGTGGCGATTGCCGGGTCGGTCACCGCCGCGCTCGGCGTGAGCGATGGGTCGGGCACCGACGCGGCAACGGCGTCGGTGACCGTCGGTGCCGATCCGGTCGAGTCGTACAACATCGAGTTGCGCTACCAGTCGTCGATCTCGCCGGCGGTACAGGCCGCGTTCGACAGCGCGGTGGCAAGGTGGCAGGCGACGATCGTCCGCGGGGTGCCGTCGGCGACGGTGTCGCTCTCGGCAGGCCAGTGCAGTGGCGCGAACGGTGCGATCTCGCAGGTGGTCGACGACATGATGATCGATGTGACCGTGACCGCGATCGACGGCGCCGGCGGCGTGCTCGGCCAGGCGGGGCCGTGCTCCACGGCGGCCGTCGACGGCCTCTCGCGCTTCGGCGTGATGAAGTTCGACTCGGCGGACGTCGAGAACCTGCTGACCGATGGTCGGTTCGGCGCCGTCACCCTCCACGAGATGGCGCACGTGCTCGGGTTCGGCGGGTCGTGGCCAGGGAAGGGTCTGCTCGACGACACGCCGTCCGACCCGCGATTCACCGGAGCTCGGGGGAACGCCGAGTGGTCACGGATGGGCGGCACCGGCACGGTGCCCGTCGAGGCCGGTGGCGGGTTGGGCACGGCGCTGTCCCACTGGCGGGAGTCGGTGTTCGACAAGGAGATCATGACGGGCTTTCTCGACTCGTCCGGCAACGTGTTGAGCCGACTCTCGATCGCGTCGATGGCGGACCTCGGCTACCAGGTCGACATCACCACGGCCGACGCCTACACGCTGCCCTCACTGTTGAGCGGTCTGCGCTCGGCGGGGCCGTCGGTGGTGACCGATGAGCAGCTCATCACCCTGCCGGTCACGCCGGTGCAGTCGGTAGGTTGATCTCCGTGGGACAGGCAGGGACAGGGCGGGCGTCGCTGAGGTCGACGCGTCACCGCGGCCGCCGTGGCGTGGCGCTCGCCGCTCTCGTCCTGGCGCTCGGCGCGCTGACGGCGTGCGGCCCGGAGCTCGGGCCGGTCTGGAAGCTCACGTCGATGCCGGCGCCGAGTCTGCCCGAGACCTCGGATCCGTCGGTCGTGCGCGTGGGATCCGAGTACTTCGTCTACGGCTCCGACAATCACCTGCGCGCGCCGGTGACCCGGACGACCGACCTCACCCGGACGTACTCACTGTTCGCAAAGAATGCGATCACCACCGAGGCCATGCCGACCGAGATCCCGTGGTCGTCCCGCTACCGCCAGCTGTGGGCGCCGACGGTGGCGCAGTTCGGCAGCAGGTGGGTGATGTTCTTCAGCGCGGACCGCAGGAATCCACCGCAGCCCGAGAACGCCCAGTGCATCGGTCGGGCCTGGGCCGATTCGCCGGTCGGACCCTTCGTCCCGGAGGCGGCACCGTTCACGTGCGGGCTGATGCAGGTCGGCGGCGCACTCGACCCGCAGATCTACCGCGAGGCGAATGGTCGGACGTACCTGTTGGCCGCGTTCTCCGACACGATCAGTCCGATCCACTCGATTCCGCTCGACGCGAACGCCAACGCGTCCGGCCCGCCGGTGATGATCCTGCGGCGCCAGTACCCGTGGGAGTACCACTTCATCGAGAACCCCGCCATGATCTACGACCCGGTGCGCGGCAACTGGCTGCTCACGTACTCGGCGGGCAAGTGGTTCGAGGCCGGCTACTCCACCGGGATCGCCCGCTGTTCGACGCCGCTCGGCGAGTGCACCTCGGATCCGTCGGGTCCGTGGGTGGCCTCGGCCTCGGGCCGGACGGGCACGGGTGGGATGAGCTTCTTCGATGATCCGACGGGTCAGCCGTGGGTGATCCTCGCGTCGTTCGCCGCCGGGCGTGAGACGACGGTCGGCGGTCGATCGGCGACGGCGCTGCCGCTGGTGCTGTCGCCGGCGGTCTCGGCGGGCCCGATCGTCAAGTGACGGCCGCTCCGTCACCCGACTCCCCGCGCCCGTGATCGCTGCGTCAGCACCCCGGTGTGTGCGTCGCGGCCCCCGGACTACGGTGCTGCCGTGATCCTCTCCGACCGTTCCATCCGCGCCGAGATCGCCGCCGGCCGGATCGAGATCGAGCCGTTCGACCCTGCGATGGTGCAGCCGAGTTCGATCGACGTCCGCCTGGACTCGCGCTTCCTGGTGTTCCGCAGCCACACGCGTGCCGTCATCGACGTGAAGGAGGACCTGACGGACCTCACGGAACTGGTGACGATCACCGATGGCGAGCCGTTCATCCTGCATCCCGGTGAGTTCGTGCTGGGATCGACCGCGGAACGGGTGCGCCTGCCCGACGACATCGTTGGTCGCATCGAGGGCAAGAGCTCGCTCGGGCGCCTCGGCCTGCTCATCCACACGACCGCGGGCTTCGTGGACGCCGGGTTCGAGGGCTACCTCACGCTCGAGCTGTCCAACGTCGCCACGCTGCCGATCACGCTCTACCCCGGGATGAAGATCGGCCAGATCTCGTTCCTCCGCATGGACGGGCCGGCCGAGTTCCCGTACGGGTCGTCGTCGCTCGGCTCCAAGTACTCGGGTCAGGTCGGGCCGACGCCGAGTCAGTACTGGAAGAACTTCGGCAGCTGACGCTGCGTCGCTCAGGCGGCGCTGCGTCGGGTGCGGCGCTCGATCGCCGTCAGGGCGACGAGCTGCGTGAGCGCCTCGACGATCGCCTCGACGTCGACCGGGGCGGTGAACGCCGCGTCGAGTCCGACAGGTCGACCCGCCTCCGGATCCGTGACCGCCACCAGCACGACGTCGTGGACGATCGGCGTCACATGGCCGCGCAACGTCGCCGACGGCAGATGGCCGTCGCCGCCGTGCAGCACGACGGCCCGCACGCCCTCGGTCTCGACCGAGGCGACGACGTCGTCGAGCGACGACGTCCAGGCCGTCTCAAATCCCGCGTGGTCGAGGACGACCGCCGTGGACTGCCCGATGCGGTCGTCGGTGCACAGCACCACGACCCGGATCCGGCCGATCGCCTCAGCCGAGTCCGGCCCGGTCGTCATCGGATGACCTGAGTCGCTCAGGACTCGGCACCCTCGACGATGACCTCGATCGGGGGCACCGACACCGGATCGGCGTTGTCGAGCGCCTCGAGGATGTGCATGGCCAGGTCACCGACCTTGACCTCGTCCTCCTCGACACCCTGCGCCTTCACGCCGTCGTCGATCATCACGTAGCAGAACGGGCACGCCGTCGCGATGCGCGACGCACCGGTCGCGAGCAGTTCCTGGCTGCGCTCGATGTTGACCTGCTTGCCGATGTGCTCCTCCATCCACATGCGGGCGCCGCCGGCGCCACAGCACATGCCCTTGGTGCCGTTGCGGTCGGCCTCGACGATCTCGACGCCGCCGAGGTGGCCGATCACGTTGCGGGGTGCCATGTAGATGTCGTTGTGTCGGCCCAGGTAGCAGGAGTCGTGGTACACGACGCGCTCCTCGAGCTTCGCGCCCGACAGGTCGAGGCGGCCCGAGTCGATGAGTTCCTCGAGGAAGCGGCTGTGGTGGATCACCTCGTAGTGGCCACCGAGCTGCGGGTACTCGTTCTTCAGCGTGTTGAAGCAGTGGGGGCACTGCGTGATGATCTTCTTCACGCCCATGCCGTCGAGCGTCTCGATGTTCTGCATGGCGAGCATCTGGAAGATGTACTCGTTGCCGGAACGGCGGGCCGGGTCACCGGTGCAGTTCTCGGACGGGCCCAGGATCGCGAAGCTGATCTCGGCCCGCTGCATCAGCTTGGCCATCGACTGGGTGACCTTCTTGTTCTTGTCGTCGAACGAACCGGCGCAGCCGACCCAGTAGAGGTACTCGGCGGTCATCGGGTCGCTGCCGTCGATGATGTTGATGCCCTCGAGGTCCTTGGCCCAGTCCGCACGCTCCGACTGGCTCATGCCCCACGGGTTCGCGGAGTTCTCCATGGCCCGGTAGGCGTTGCCCAGTTCGGTCGGGAAGTCCGACTCCATGAGCGTCAGGTACCGGCGCATGTCGAGGATCTTGTCGAGGATCTCGATGTTGACCGGGCAGTTCTCGTCGCAGGCCTTGCAGCTCGTGCACGACCACACCTCATCGGCGGTGATCCGCTCGAACAGCGAGTTGGCCGACACGGTGATCTCGCCGTCGACGCCGATCGGGGGCGACACCTTCGGGTCGCCGGTGGCGGCCATGACCTCGCCGGTCTTCAGCACGATCTCACGCGGGTCGAGCGGCTTGCCGGTCGCGTGCGCCGGACACACCGACGTGCACCGGCCGCACATGGTGCAGGCGTCGGTGTCGAGCAACTGCTTCCACGTGAAGTCCTCGACCTTGTAGGCGCCGAAGGACTCGAGCTCGGTCTCCATGAGGTTCGGCATGGCCCGCATCGCGCCCTTCGGCCGGTCCTTGACCGAGAGGTACATGTTGAGCGGCGACGTGAAGATGTGCCGGAGCATCGTGACCGGGAGCACGACGAGGAACACGATGAACGTGACCACGTGGAGGGTCCACATCGCGACGTGCCAGCCACTCAGGCCGGACATGCCGTCGACCAGTCCCGAGAGCGGGTAGCCGATGAACGACCACCGCTCGAACGCCGGCCGGCCCTCCTCGGCGATGCGGAACATCTCGGCGAGGTAGCCGGTGAAGCCGATGGCGAAGAGGGTGCCGAGGATGACGGCGTGCTCCGGCTTCGACTTGATGCGGATCCGGTACGGCCGCTGGACGTAGCGGCGCACGATCGCCCAGATCACACCGCCCAGGAAGATCGCCCCACCCAGGTCGCCGACGAAGGCGAACGCCTGGTAGGTGCGGCCGTTCAGGAACTTCGCGGCCTCGGGCAGCTGGTGGTTGATCTCGAGGATGGTCGTGACCGCCAGCAGGATCAGGAACCCGAAGTAGATCATCGAGTGCATGATCCCGGCCGCCGGGTCACGCATCAGGGTCTGCATGTAGAGGCCGGACCGCAGGCGCTCCAGACGGTGCTTCGCGTTCTTCGGGGTGATGGTGCGCTTGTCGGGTGCGCCCCGCTCCCAGTTCTTGATGCGCTGCGAGAACATGACGGCGCCGACGATGAACATGATCGGCAGCACGATGTAGAAGAGCACCTTGAGCGCGGTCGGGATCCCGCCGAACACCTCGCGCTGGATGACGGACTCGTCGTGGAACTGCAGCGTCGATGCGGCGATCCCGGAGATGACGGTGATCAGCGCGACGCCGACCCCGATGAGGATGGCGATGTGCTGGGGACGAAGTCGCTTCGGGCCCGGAACCGGGGTGTCGGCGGACTCTGCTGCGTCGGTGGTGTCGGTGGCGCTCATAGCGTGTCGAAAACTACTCCCACGACCGCCCCGATGGTGAAGTCTCGGGCTGGGGACACCGTCGTCCTTTCCCGATGTGGTGAGGATGCAGGTCCCCCGACCGTTCCATCTGGTTGGATGGGGCCCGAACCGGACGGTCGCCGAAGCCCTCGACGACAGCGGTGGATTAGTCGAACCAGGAGTCCGCATGCGGGTCGTCGCCATCGCCGGCGCCAAGGGAGGGGTCGGCAAGACCGCGGCCGCCGTCAACCTGTCGGTCGTCGCGGCCATGGCCGGGTACCGCACGCTCTTGTGGGACCTCGACCCCCAGGGCGCGGCGACCCACTGCTACAAGGCGAAGGCGAAGGTGAAGGGCGGGGCGACCCGGCTGCTCGGCGGCAAGCGTGACCTGCAGAGCTTCACCCGTCGCTCGGAGTACCCGAACCTCGATCTGCTGCCCGCCGATGCCAGTTTCCGCGTCGTCGACACGGTCCTGTCGACACGCCGCTGGCCGGAGCGGGTGATCCGCAAGCTCCTGCGTCCGCTCGACCGCTCCTACGACGTCGTCGTGCTGGACTGCGCGCCCGGTCTGGGTGTCGTGACCGAGTCGAGCGTCGCGGCGTCCGATCTGGTGCTGGCCCCGATCGTGCCGGCCTGCAGTTGCTGGCGTTCCTGTCGATGCTGGACGAGCGCAAGGTCCTGCACCGACAGATGCAGGAGCT
>CAJBIS010000230.1 GCA_903953195.1 uncultured Actinomycetes bacterium | reverse complement strand
TCGAGTCCATCGACGATCTCGCCCACGAGTCCGTCGTTGCGGATGACGAGATCGGTCTCTTCCGGGTTCATGGGTGTGCTCCTCAGCTGGCCGTCGCTCGAGTCGCCGGCGACCACTAGGGAATCGGCCGCGTCACCGACGGATTCAGTCGGCAGCGATCACAGGGGAGCGTCGCGTCGTGCCGCCACTGCCGGGATCGATCAGTCGCGCGAGTCCCCGACGAATTCCAGTCGTGTAGTTCACCGCGCACGCTTCATCACCTCCGCGCGCGAGCGATGTCCCACCTGACGGCCCACTCCGCGGGCCGCCGGCACGGAACGACCAGGTGAAGGGATGGCACATGGACGACCGACGACGGGAACTCATCGAGCAGAACACGCATCTGGTGGATCGCGTGGTGCACCAGCTCGCGCCGCGGCTCCCCCGACACCTCGACCGCTCCGAGTTGAACGCCAACGGGCTGCTCGGACTCACCGAGGCCGCTGAACGCTTCGACTTCGAGGCCGGCGTACCGTTCTTCGCCTTTGCGCTGCATCGGATCCGCGGCGCCGTGATGGACGCGGCGCGGGCCACCGACTACCTGCCCTCACGGGTCCGGGCGCTCCACCGTCGGGTCTCCGACGCCACGAACGAGCACCGGGGTCGCACCGGCGAGTCACCCACTGACGAGGAACTCGCCGCCACGCTGCTCGTCGAGCCGATCGATCTCCGTCGACTGCGCGACCGGGTCGCGCAGGGGCCGGCGTACTCGCTGGACAGCGGCACGGCGGCCGATCGCCCGATGAGCGAGCTCGTGATCGACCTGAACGCGACCGGACCCGAGGAGCACGCGGAGGACCAGGAGCTGCTGCGGGCGCTGCGCACCGCGATCGCCAGGTTGCCGGAACGACACCGGATCGCCCTCACTGCGACCTTCCTCGAGGGCCGATCCGGACTGCAGGTCAGCGAGCTGCTCGGCGTCTCGCCATCACGCGTGTCGCAACTCCGCGCCGACGCACTGGCTCTCCTCCGCGAGTCGATCACGATCGCGCTCGACGGACCGCCACCGACCGACGGTTCCGACGGCGTGACGCCGCCGATGTCGGCCGGCGCCCGGATGTGACCCGACTGGGTGACCGTGCCGCACCGTGCCCGTGCGGTTGCGGTCGACGCATCGACGTCCTGGCCCGCGGGCTCGCCGACCAGGCCATGCGCTGCCGGTTCGGCGTCCGACTCATCGACGTCGCACTCGTCGCCCCCGAGGAGCTCGGTCGGACCGACGCCGAACTGGTTCCGCTGCGGACCGAGGGGCGAGCGCTGGCGTCTGCCTTCCTGTCGCTGGCCCATGGGTCGCTCCAGCAACGATCGCCGAGCACGATCGAGGTGCGGCGCTGGTCCGATCGGATCGATGCGCTCGCCGGGGAACTGATGGCACGACAGCCGGCCCGCTACGTCGAGCTGCTCGCCTCACTCGATCCCGAGGGGCGTCGCCTGGTGCACCGCATGGCCGTCGGGATGCGGGCCTGACCCAGCGATCGTCCGGAGTCAGCGAACACGGTGGTCGCGTCGTGCTGACAGGTCGATCGCTGGGCCATCGGTGACCGACCGATCGGTGGCGGTCAGGTCCGTGACGGTCAGCTCCGAGACCCCGCCCACGTCGGGCCCCGACGAGTCATCGGTGACGGCCTGTTCCACCTCGTCGCGAATGCGGGCGAGGGCGAACTCGGCGAACGGCGTGTCACCGTCGAGGTCGTAGTCCTCGGCCGCTGCGAGCAGCCCGAGCCGGCCCCGAACGGACAGGTCCACCAGGTCGAGGTGTCGGGGCATGGCGGGTGCGCACTGGCGCACTGCCCGCTCCACGAGCTGCGAGTGGTTGATGGCGAGTTGGAGTCGACGTTGATCCACCGCGCACCTCCTGGTCGGGTCCCGTTCCCGGGCTGGTCGTGTCGCCGTCAGCGCTGGCGGCGCAGCGTCCGTCGTTCGAGCCACATGAGGGCCAGGCCGGACAGCAGCACGAGCGCTCCCACGGCGAACCAGTCGCTGTGGAATCGGCCGGTCGCCGCCAATGACTGTGTGGTCCCGCCGGTGGTCGTCCCGCCGGAGGCCGGCGACGGTGTGACGATCGTGGTGCGGCCGAGCACGTCGGTCGGCACCGTGGTGGGGACCGTCGTGGAATCGCCGACGATGGTGGTCGTGCCCAGCACCTCGGGCGTGGTGGTCGTCGTGACGGGCACGGTCGTCGACGGTTCGGTCGTGGTCGGCACGGTCGTCGTCGTGGCGATCGTCGTCGAACCGCTCACCTCGGGCTGCGAGGTCGAGGTGGTCGGCACGGTCGTGCTCGTCGTCGTGGTGCTCGTGGTCGTCGTGGTGCTCGTGGTCGGCACGGTCGTCGTCGTGGCGATCGTCGTCGAACCGCTCACCTCGGGCTGCGAGGTC
>CAJBIS010000229.1 GCA_903953195.1 uncultured Actinomycetes bacterium | reverse complement strand
GGTCGTGCTGGGTGCGCCGGTGCCGGGCCTCGAGATCTCCGTGGTCGATCCGCAGACCGGTCAGGCGTGCTCCGAGCGGGAGGTCGGCGAGCTGCGCATCACCGGCAACTCGCTCACCGAGGGCTACTACCACCAGCCCGAGGAGACCGCGGAGCTCATCCGCGACGGTTGGCTGCACACCGGCGACCTGGCGTACACCGTCGACGGCGAGCTCGTCGTGTGCGGTCGCATCAAGGACCTGATCATCGTGGGTGGCCGCAACATCTACCCGCAGGACGTCGAGAAGGTCGTCGGCGAGGTCGAGGGTGTGCGAACGGGCAACGTGATCGCGTTCGGCGTCGACGGTCGTCACGGGGCGCAGAACATGATCGTCGTCGCGGAGACGAAGGCGGCCTCGCACCTCGACGAGCTCACCCGCACGATCGTCGGGGCGGTCACCGAGGCGGTCGGGATCCCGCCGAAGGACGTGGTGCTGGTCGAACCGGGGACCGTGCCCAAGACGTCGTCGGGCAAGCTCCAGCGATCCGCCTGCCGCACGCAGTTCCAGAGCGGCGAACTCGCCCGGATCTGACCGCGTCGCCGCACCGTCGGCGACTACCGTCTGCGGCATCGCGCCGGGCGGTCACCGTGCGTCGCGACGGGGGAGTGGACGTCACCGAGGGGGAGCGTGTCGCCAGCGGCCGGACGAGGACGATCGACGCCGACCGGCCGCACGTGGTCCGCGGTCGCCCCGCTCGTTCCGGCCGTCGCCATCCTGATCCTGCAACTCGTGGCCTTCCCGATGCCCATCGGCGCGATGGCGTCGGGCGCGCTCCTCGGCCTCCTCGGCGCGCTGGGCGCACTCGGCCTCGCACTCATCTGGCGGGCCAACCGCGTCGTCAACTTCGCGCAGGGCGATCTGGGCGTCCTGCCGGCCACGCTGACGGTGCTGTTGGTGGTCCTGAGTGGTGTCCCCTGGATCGTCGGCGTGGTCGCCGGGCTCGGTGCCGCGATCGTGGTGGGGCTGCTCGCCGACCTGCTCGTCGTCCGTCGCTTCTTCGGCGCGCCACGACTCCTGTTGACCGTGGCGACGATCGGGTTGGCACAGGTGCTCGCGTTCTGCTCGCTGCTGCTGCCGAAGCTGTGGGGTGAGGGCGCCGCCATCCGAGTGCTCCCTCCGCCGTTCGCGTGGAACGGCGAGTTCGGCGGCGTCGTGTTCGACGGCAACGACCTGATCGCGCTCGTCGTCGCTCCGACCCTGATGCTCGGACTGTGGGTCCTGCTCCGGTTCACCGACACCGGGGTCGCCGTGCGGGCGAGTGCGGACCGAGCCGAACGGGCGGCGCTGCTCGGCATCCCCGTGCGGCGGCTGGAGTTGCAGGTGTGGACGCTCGCGACGGTGTTGTCGTTCGCGTCGGTGGTGCTGACCGCCGGCATCACCACGCTGCCCTTCGGTGTCGGACTCGGTCTGCTGGTCGTGCTGCGTGCGCTCGCCGCGCTGGTGATCGGTCGCATGACGCACCTGTTCGCGATCGCCGCCACGGCCGTCGCACTCGGCGTGCTCGAACAGGGCGTTGCGTGGAACACGAACGACACGCTGCTGCTGGCACCGATCCTCGCCGGCCTCATCCTGGTGAGCCTGCTGCTGCAGCGTCGTGGGGAGACCCGTGCCGACCGCGACGAGTCGTCGTCGTGGCGGGGGATCGGTGACGTGCGTGCGACGCCCGTGGCGCTCGCCCGCCTGTGGGAGGTCCGACTCGCCCGGGTGGCCATCGGTGTGGTGCTCGCCCTCGTGGTGGTGCTCGGACCGCTCGCCATGGGCACCAACGGGCAGATCAAGGCGGGCGTGGTCGTGGCGTTCGCGATCGTCGGCGTGTCGATCGTCGTCCTCACCGGCTGGGCCGGCCCGGTGTCGCTCGGGCAGATGGCGTTCGTCGGAGTGGGCGCGGCAGTC
>CAJBIS010000228.1 GCA_903953195.1 uncultured Actinomycetes bacterium | reverse complement strand
TCGTCGAGTTCCTCGCCGTCGAGCTGTGCGGTTCGTCGACCGTGACCTACGACGGCCGCGATCTGGACCTGTCGGCGCCATGGCGACGGGCCACGCTCGCCGAGCTGACCTCGGAGCGGGTCGGCGAGAGCATCTCGGTGCACACGTCGGTCGATCGCCTGCGGGAACTCTGCGACGCGCACGACGTCCCGGTTCGTGACCACTGGGGTTCCGGCAAGCTGCTGCTCGAGCTGTACGAGAAGACGACCGAGCACGACCTGTGGGAACCGACCTTCGTCACCGACTACCCCGTCGAGGTGTCGCCGCTCTCGCGTCCGCACCGCGACGACCCGCTGCTCGTGGAACGATTCGAGGGCATCGTCGTCGGCCGGGAGCTGTGCAACGGGTTCTCGGAGTTGACCGATCCCGTCGACCAGCGCGGCCGGTTCGAGGAGCAGGCGGCCCAGAAGGAGGGCGGTGACGACGAGGCGATGGCGGTCGATTCCGACTACCTCCGGGCCCTCGACTACGGGCTGCCGCCGACCGTCGGTCTGGGGATCGGGATCGACCGGCTCGTCATGCTGCTCGCCGACGTGCAGTCGATCCGCGACGTCGTGCTGTTCCCGACGCTGCGACCGGAACAGTTCGCTCCCGGTGGATCCGATGGCGCTGCCGCTGACTGACCGGGGCTCCGTCCCGCTCCGGCTCGACGACCTCTCGCTGTCGTTCGCGGCGGACGTCCCCGTTCTCGACGGGGTCGCGCTCGAGGTCGAAGCAGGGAGCACGTTGGCCCTGCTCGGCCCGTCGGGCTGCGGCAAGACGACCCTGCTGCGCGTCATCGCCGGGCTCGAACGCCCGGACGCCGGCACGGTGCGGGTCGGCGACCGGCTGCTCACCGGCCCCGGCGTCCACGTGGCGCCGGAGCAACGGCACGTGGGCATGGTGTTCCAGGACTGGGCGCTCTTCGGCCATCTCGACGTCGCCCGCAACGTCGGGTTCGGGCTCCCTCGCTCCGAACGGCGGTCCTCGCCGCGCATCGATCGGTCCCTCGAACTGGTGGGCATGACCGAGTTCGCGTCGCGCCGGCCCGACACGCTCTCCGGTGGGCAGCAGCAGCGGGTGGCGCTGGCCCGGGCGATCGCCCCCGAGCCGAGCGTGTTGTTGCTCGACGAGCCGTTCTCGAACCTGGACAGCTCGATGCGCGTGCGGGTGCGCAGCGAACTCCACGAGCTGCTCGGCGAGCTGGGCATCACCTCGGTGTTCGTGACCCACGACCAGGACGAGGCGTTCGTGCTGGGTTCGACCGTGGCGGTCATGTCGTCGGGTCGGGTCGTCCAGTGCGGCACACCGGAGGACCTCTACGAGCGACCGGTCGACGCGTGGGTCGCGGCGTTCGTGGGCGACGCCGACTTCGTGCCCGGTACGGCCCACGGCGACACGGTCGAGACCCCGCTCGGCGTGCTCCCGCTCGCGGACCGTCGCACCGGCGCCGTCCGGGTGCTGGTGCGACCCGAGCACCTGCGGGTCGTCGCTGACCCCGACGGCACGCCGACCGATGGGCCCGCAGGCCTCCGTGGTCGCGTCGTGCTCGTCGAGTACGTGGGTCGGGCCACCACGGTGCACGTCGACGTCGGCGACCTCGTGCTCCGGGTCTGCACGCCCGGCGGACCCACGGTCGGCGCGGGTGAGGACGTGATCGTGCAGCACGGCGGCGGCGTGGTGCAGGCGCTCGACCCGGCGAGCGGCGCGCCGTCGTGAGCACTCGTCTGTTCCTCGAGTTCCGCGGCGAGCCCGTCTGGGCGTCGGCCGGCGGCTCGGTGACGTTCGGTCGCGACGCCGACCTGGTGGTGGACGCCGACAACCCGTACCTGCACCGCGTGCTCGGGTGCTTCGTGGCGCACGGTGACGTCTGGTTCCTGCAGAACCTCGGACGGTTCATCCCGTTGCGTGTCCAGGACCGGACGTCGACGTCGTTCGTGCAGGTGGACCCCGGTGATCAGCTCCCCGTCGGTTTCGGTGAGTTCGTCGTGACGTTCACCGCCGGCACCGAGGACTATGACCTCGGCGGTGCGTTGTCGGAACCCACTCCGCTGGAACTCGGGGAGGCCGCGCCGAGCGACACCGCCGAGTTCGGGCTGACGTCGCTGAACGACGAGCAGTTGCTGCTGGTGCTGGCGCTCGCCGAGGGTCGACTGTCCGGCGACCCGGACTGGGCCACGCGCCTGCCCGGCAACAAGGCCGTGGCCCGCCGGCTCGGGTGGACGATCACGAAGTACAACCGCAAGCTCGACTACCTCTGTCGTCGGCTGGCCGAGTCCGGCGTGGAGGGCGCGGCGGGGGAGCACGGGCTGCTCGCCACGTCGCGTCGGCAGGTGCTCGTCGACCACGCCGTGAACCGTCGCCTGGTCGTCGCCGCCGATCTGCCTCGGCTGCCCCCCGCCGACTGACCGCTAGGCTCCCGCCCGTGGGTGTGACCGGAGCGCCATCGATCGACGGCATCGACATCATCGACGTCCTCGGTCGAGGTGCGTCCAGCATCGTCTATCTGGCCCGGCAGACGCGATTCGACCGGCAGGTCGCAGTCAAGGTGCTCGACGTCACCGGTCAGCCCGACATGGTCGCCCGGCTCTACGTCAACGAGTGCCGCACCGTGGGACGGCTCGCGAGCCACCCCAACATCGTGACGGTCTTCGACGGCGACCAGGCGGGCGACGGTCGCCCCTACCTGGTGATGGAGTACCTCGGTGGCGGCTCGCTCGCCGACCGGGTCGCCGACGCCACGCCGCTCCCCGTGGACGACGTGCTGCGCATCGGGGTCGAGCTCGCCGGCGCGCTCGAGACCGCGCATCGCAACGGCATCGTGCACGGTGACGTCAAACCGCAGAACGTGCTCTTCGGTCGGTCCGGACAGGCCGTGCTCGGCGACTTCGGGATCGCCCGACTGTCGTCGGGTGCGTCGAGCCGGAGCCTCTCGGTGTTCACCCCGCTGCACGCGGCGCCGGAACTGTTCGACGGCGACGCCGTGACCCCGCGCACCGACGTCTACGGACTCGGCTCCACGCTCTTCCAACTGCTCGACGGCCGGCCGGCCGTGGGCGAGTCCACCGAGAGCCCGCTCGTCATCGCCCGGCGCGTCGCGCTCGGCGACCGTCGGTCGCTGCAGCGTCCCGATGTCCCGGAACGTCTGGTCGAGCTCATCCACTCGATGATGGACCCGGATCCCGCGGCACGGCCGGCGACGGCGCTCGAGGTCGGCGAGACGCTGCGCGAGATCGAGCAGGTCCGCGACGTGCCGGCCACTGCACTCGTGATCTTCGACGCGCTCGACGAGGAGGTGGCGCCGCCCCCGGACCGGGCGGAGCTGGCCGCCTCGATTCGTTCGGGCGGCACGTCGGGTGACGTCGCGCAGACCATCCCCCCTCCGGGTCCGGATCGTCCGCGGACGGCCTGGGCGCTCACGACGGTGGCCGTGGTCCTGGTGCTGGGGCTGCTCGCCGGCATCGTGGCGTTGCTCGCTCGCTCGGGGCCGGAGTCCAGTTCCGCGGCAGCTCCCGAGCCCGAGTCGTCGGCACCCCCGCTCGAGTCGACGACGTCGACGGCCCCTGCCGGTTCGGAGCCGACGACGACCACGCCCGCCGGAACGGTCCGACAGTCCACGGTGACGAGCCTTCCTGACAAGGCCACCTCCATCCCGGGGTTGCAGCCCAACATCTCCTACGACGTCGTGGGCGACCGGCTCGGCGACTCGTCGCAGGTGCTGCTGTCGAAACTCGGTGACGGCGTCGCAACGCTCGGGCCGCTCGCGCCGTCGATCAGCGTGGTCGAGGTCGCCCTCCCGATCGTGCAACGCCTGCCCGCCGAGGGCGAGTGGCTGGCGTTCAACACCGTCGACAATCCCGAGTGCAACGGGTTCCGGACCGACCGGTTCGTCGTGCGTGGCATGTGGGACAAGCTCGCGGTGTACGAGGGCGGGCAGGGCGGCCTGCGGGTCCTGGAGTTCGCCACCCCGGAGCAGGCCCGCCAGATGTTCCTTGCGTGGTCGCTCGAACAGGGCGCCGAGCCGGGCGACTGCGTCGGGTTCGCCCGACCGTTCGGCCTCGCGGACCCGGAGACGGCGATGGTCACGCACCACGACCCGACGCTGGACCTCGGACCCGACGTCCTCTACAACACCTGGCTGCAGCCGCCGCCGCCGGGCAGCCCCGAGTTCACGTCGGTGCGGACGTTCCTGACCCAACGGGGGACGGTGCTCCTCAGCGGTGCGATCGGCTCCAAGGGCCCCCCGCCCGATGCCGCGGCGATGGAGCGGATGCTGCGCGGCGCCTGGGCCGCGCTCGGCTGACGACCTCGCCGGGAACCGTCCCGCGACGCACTAGGGTGCGGCCCCATGTTGATCGTGAGCGGCACCATCGAGTTCGACCCCGAGGACCACGACGCGGCAGCGGAGCTGTTCCGCCCGCTGGTCGAGGCCACGCTGGAGGAGCCGGGCAACGGCACCTACGGCTTCTGGGCCGATCTGGACCAGCCGGGTCGGTTCCGCGTCTACGAGGAGTGGGAGTCCGCCGAGGCGATGGCCGAGCACATGGCGTCGGACCACATGCTGGCCTTCCTGACCGGGATGGGGAGCCTGCGGGCCACCGGCGGCACCGGGATCTTCCAGCACGCGGTCAGCGAGAGCGTGCGGTTGATGTAGTCCGCTCAGGCGGCGGCGAGCTCCACCTGCGCGAGCAGGTACGCCGCAGCCGCCCGGAGCCCGCGGACGCCGGGGCTGTCCGGGAGCGCGTCGAGCGAGTCGTTCGCTGACGCGGCGAAGGTGCGGGCCCGTTCGATCGTCGTCGGGATGCCGTCGCTGTCGCGCACGATGTCGATGGCCTTGTCCCGGCTGGCCGTGTCGAGCGGCCCACCGAGCAGTGCCCGCAGGTCCTCGCCGTGACCCGATGCGAGGGCGACGATGACGGGAAGCGTGTAGACGCCCTCCTCGAGATCGTGGCCGGCGGGCTTGCCGAGGTCGGCCTCGGTCGCCACCAGGTCGAGCACGTCGTCGACGAGTTGGAAGGCCATCCCGTAGCTCGTGCCGAAGGCCGTGAGCGCATCGGTCTGCTCACCGTCCAGCCCGGCGACGATGCCGCCGATGCGACACGACGATCCGAGCAGCGAGGCCGTCTTGCCGTTGATGGCACGCAGGTACTGGTCCTCGCTGCGGGTGAGGTCGAACGAGTGATTGAGTTCGAGCACCTGACCCTCGCAGAGTCGACCGATGGTCGCCGCCAACAGGGCGGCCACCTCGACGCCGAGTGAGGCCGCCAACTCCGAGGCCCGGGCCAGGAGGAAGTCGCCGGCGAGAATCGCCTTCAGGTTGTCCCATCGGGCATTGACGCTGTCGACCTGACGCCGCACGACCGCTTCGTCCATCACGTCGTCGTGGTAGAGGGAACCCAGGTGCACCAGTTCGACGGCGGTGGCGCCCAGAACAGCCGCGTGCGTGGAGGGCTGGTCGTCGCTCATCGCCGTGGCCGCGGCCGCCAGGCAGAAGCCCGGCCGGACCCGCTTGCCGCCGGCGGCGATCAGGTGGCTGGCGATCTCGGTCAGGTACGGATCGGCGGCGGTCGCGGACGTCCGGAGCTCCTGCTCGACCCGGTCGAGGTCGGCCGCCATGAACGGGATGGCGTCGAGGGGGTTGGGTCCGGCCACGTCCAGAAGATACAGGCCCGAGGGCTCGAGGCCCCATGCGGACCCGCGGGTCGGGATGTCCCGGGCCGGGGTTACACTGACGGGACAGTTCTCGGGAGGCATCTGGTGTTCGAACGTTTCACCGACCGGGCCCGCAGGGTCGTCGTGTTGGCGCAGGAGGAGGCTCGTCTCCTCAATCACAACTACATCGGCACGGAGCACATCCTCTTGGGTCTCATCCACGAGGGTGAGGGCGTCGCCGCGAAGGCGCTCGAGTCCCTCGGGATCTCGCTCGAGGCCGTGCGTCAGCAGGTCGAGGAGATCATCGGTCAGGGCGGCACCTCGCCGTCGGGCCACATCCCGTTCACACCCCGCGCCAAGAAGGTGCTCGAGCTGTCGCTCCGCGAGGCGCTGCAGCTGGGCCACAACTACATCGGCACGGAGCACATCCTGCTCGGTCTCATCCGCGAGGGTGAGGGCGTGGCCGCCCAGGTGCTCGTGAAGCTCGGCGCCGACCTCTCCCGGGTCCGCCAGCAGGTCATCCAGTTGCTCTCCGGCTACCCCGGATCGGGCGCCCAGGCCCCGCAGGGCGAGAAGGCGGGCGCCACCACCGGCGGATCGTCGTCCGAGACCCCGTCCGGTTCGCTGGTCCTCGATCAGTTCGGCCGCAACTTCACCCAGCTCGCACGGGACAAGAAGCTCGATCCGGTCATCGGCCGCGACCGCGAGACCGAGCGCATGATGCAGGTGCTGTCGCGCCGCACGAAGAACAACCCCGTGCTCGTCGGCGAGCCCGGCGTCGGCAAGACGGCCATCGTCGAGGGCCTCGCCCAGGCGATCGCCTCGGACGCCGTCCCCGAGACGCTCAAGGGCAAGCAGCTCTACACGCTCGACCTCGGCGCACTCGTGGCCGGGTCGCGCTACCGCGGTGACTTCGAGGAGCGCCTCAAGAAGGTGCTGAAGGAGATCAAGACCCGCGGCGACATCATCCTGTTCATCGACGAGATCCACACCCTCGTCGGCGCCGGCGCGGCCGAGGGTGCGATCGACGCCGCCTCGATCCTGAAGCCGATGCTCGCCCGCGGTGAGCTCCAGACCATCGGTGCCACCACACTCGACGAGTACCGCAAGCACCTCGAGAAGGACGCGGCGCTCGAGCGTCGCTTCCAGAAGATCGTCGTCGACGAGCCGTCGGTGGCCCACACCATCGAGATCCTCAAGGGTCTGCGTGAGCGCTACGAGCAGCATCACCGGGTCACCATCACCGATCAGGCGCTGGTGGCCGCGGCCAACCTGGCGGACCGGTACATCTCGGACCGCTTCCTGCCCGACAAGGCAATCGACCTCATCGACGAGGCCGGGTCGCGTCTGCGGATCCGTCGGATGCAGACCCCGCCGGACTACCGCGAGATCGAGAACGAGCTCGCGGATGTCGTGAAGGCCAAGAAGGACGCCGTCGAGTCTCAGGACTTCGAGGAGGCCGGCCGTCTGCGTGACCGCGAGAAGGACCTGCTCTCCCGCAAGGAGGAGAAGGACGCCGAGATGCGCGCCGCCGGTGTCGACCTGTTCGACGAGGTCGACGAGGAGGCCATCGCCGAGGTGCTGTCGCTGTGGACGGGCATCCCCGTCTACAAGCTCACCGAGGAGGAGACGGCCAAGCTCCTGCGCATGGAGGAGGAACTCCACAAGCGGGTCATCGGCCAGGAGGACGCCATCCACGCGGTGTCCCAGGCGATCCGCCGTACGCGTGCCGGGCTCAAGGACCCGAAGCGTCCGTCCGGCAGCTTCATCTTCCTCGGCCCGTCGGGCGTCGGGAAGACCGAGCTCGCCAAGACGCTCGCCGAGTTCCTGTTCGGTGACGACCAGGCCATGATCAGCCTCGACAGGTCGGAGTACATGGAGAAGCAGACGGTGAGCCGCCTCGTCGGTTCGCCCCCCGGCTTCGTCGGGTACGAGGA
>CAJBIS010000227.1 GCA_903953195.1 uncultured Actinomycetes bacterium | reverse complement strand
CGGCGAGTCGCTCCTTCATGTCGGCCTTCACCGCCTCCACGAGCTCCTGCGACGTGGTGATGCCACGTTCCTTGACGGTGGCGCGCACCGACTCGAGCAGCTCCTGGGTCGGCCCGCTCCCGACATCGGCGCGGATCAGCGCCTCCTCGAGCTCGTCCCACGTCTCGGCATCGATCGCGGTCCGCGACAGCATCGAGCCCACGTACCCGCTGAACGTTCCACGGGCCTTGGCCAACCGGTCCCGGAACGACGGTCGCACCAGCTCCTCGGTCGCGGCGCCGTGGCCCGCCTCCCACTCGGCCTCGGCGGCCTCGGCCGCGGCGATGTTGGCTGCGGCCTCCTCGTCGGTGAGCGGTGGCCCGACGATGTCGATGGTCGTCCCGAGCACAGGGCCGGCGACCTCGGCCACCTGGACCTCGGGCCCGTCGAGCTCGTCCGGTCCCGTCTCCTCACCCTGGA
This sequence comes from uncultured Actinomycetes bacterium, assembly GCA_903953195.1. Lineage (GTDB taxonomy): Bacteria > Actinomycetota > Acidimicrobiia > Acidimicrobiales > Microtrichaceae > SXMI01. The sequence goes on along the minus strand of CAJBIS010000227.1, from coordinate 16,916 downwards.
GCTCGCGCGGCTCAGCAGTGACGGTCGACAGGTCGGCGGCGCCACCGGGGGGTGGCTCGAGCACCTCGCCACGTGAACGGCGGCCGACCAGGGCGACCGAGGCCACGACCACGAGAATCAGCACGGCGACGATGAGAGCGATCAGGATTTCCATAGGAGTGCCGAGACTACAAGCGCCCTCGCGGTCGCGACCCCACCGACCCGGCACGGGTCGACGACCGGCATCCTGAACACCCGATCAGCATCCGTCGCACCATGCAGGGTGCTGATGGCCCCCGGAGCGTACGGTTTGCCGGTCGGTCCCGGCGGTGCACGCCGGCGGGACCACGACACGCCGAACGATCTGGAGGACCAGTGGAATCCGAGCACGACACGGCCAGCGCCGACACCGCCTTCCTCGAGACGCTGATGTTCGAGATGAAGAAGGTCATCGTCGGCCAGGACCGGGCCCTCGAGCGCATGCTCGCCTGCCTGCTCGCCAACGGCCACTGCCTGCTCGAATCGGTGCCCGGTCTCGCCAAGACGCTGTCGGTCGAGACGATGGCCACGTCGGTCGGCGGCACGTTCTCCCGCATCCAGTTCACCCCGGACCTGCTGCCCGCCGACGTGATCGGCACCCGCATCTACCGGGCCTCGACCGAGACGTTCGACGTGGAGCTCGGTCCGGTGTTCGCGAACTTCGTCCTCGCCGACGAGATCAACCGCGCGCCCGCCAAGGTCCAGTCGGCACTGCTCGAGGTGATGGCGGAACGGCAGGTGACGATCGGCGGCGCGACCCATCCGGTCGGCGCACCCTTCCTGGTCCTCGCGACGCAGAACCCGATCGAGTCCGAGGGCGTCTACCCGCTGCCCGAGGCCCAGCGCGACCGCTTCCTCATGAAGATCCTGTTGGACTACCCGAGCCCGACCGAGGAGGTCGAGATCGTTCAGCGGATGGGCACCGCCCCGCCCTCGGCGGAGCAGGTCGTCTCGCTCGAGCAGATCCAGGCCCTCCAGCGGACCACCGACGACGTCTTCGTCGACCGTGGCGTGCTCGAGTACGCGGTCAACCTCGTGCTCTGCACCCGGACCCCCGAGAACTTCGGTCTCCCGGAGCTGCGCAACTACATCGAACTGGGCGCCAGCCCGCGTGCATCGATCGGACTCGTCCGGGCCGGACGGGCGCTGGCACTGTTGCGCGGTCGCAGCTACGTGACGCCACAGGACGTCTTCGACGTGGCGCCCGAGATCATGCGCCACCGGATCCTGCTGTCGTACGAGGCACTCGCGCAGGACATCGACGTCGAACAGGTGCTCGCCCGGGTCCTCTCGACCGTGCCCGCTCCCCGGGTCGGCACGACACCGGTCTCCTCCGGGTCCGGCACCCAGCCGGGCGCCGCGGTCGCCGCCGGCACCTGGACCACTCCGGCGCCCTCGGGCTCGCCCACCGCCGGCACCGGCGACGGCAGCGCGTGGGGTCAGGCACCCGCGTGAGCGGACTCTCATCCACCCTGGGACTCGTCGGTGACCGGCCCGCCGAGGAGATCCTGCGCCGACTGACGCTGGACGTGTCGCGTCGCCTCGACGGCATGCTGCACGGCGACTTCGAGGGCATCGTGCCGGGGCGCGGCAGCGAACTCGGCGAGACGCGGATGTACGAACCCGGCGACGACGTCCGGCGGATCGACTGGAACGTGACCGCCCGGATGCAGACGCCGCACATCCGCGAGACGATCGCCGATCGCGAGCTCGAGACGTGGTTGCTCGTCGACCGTTCATCGAGCCTCGACTTCGGGACGGCGCAGTGCGAGAAGCGCGATCTCACGCTCGCTGCGGCAGCCGGCGTGGGGTTGATGACCGCTCGCGGCGGCAACCGGGTCGGCGGGGTCATCCTGCAGGGCCCGGACTCGGTGACGGTGCCACCCCGTCAGGGTCGCAAGCACCTGCTGGGCTTCCTCCACCGGGTCATCGCTACGCCCCGCGACGCGCTGTCGGGCCGAGCGGATCTCGGTGGAGCGCTCCGTCGGTTGGGAGCCATGGCGCCGAGGCGAGGACTCGTCGTCGTCATCTCCGACTTCCTCGGCGACGCCGCCGCATGGAGCACTGCGCTCGGCACCGTCGCCCTGCGCCACTCGGTGCTGTGCGTCGAGGTCGTCGACCCGCGCGAACTCGAGCTCCCCGCTGTCGGCATCATGCAGTTCGAGGACCCGGCGACGGGTGCGACGCTCGAGGTCAACACCGACGACGCACGGCTCCGCGATCGATATGCCGCCGCGGCATCGGCGCAGCGGGCGACGATCGCGGCGGCCATCCGTGGCGCCGGCGCCGACCACATGACGATGCGCACCGACGGGGACTGGCTCATGGAGCTGGCCCGCCACGTCGGCGACCGCCGCCGACGGGCCGAGGCCGTCGCGGGCCCGAGGACCAGGTGAGGAGCACCCCATGACCGAGTGGTTCGCGGAACCCAACCGACTGTGGCTGCTCCTGGTGGTGGTCGCGCTGGCAGGCCTGTACATCGCCCTGCAGTTCGCCCGCCCCCGCTACGCGGTGCGCTTCACCAACCTCGATCTGCTCGACAAGGTCGCGCCGAAGCGTCCCGGCTGGCGCCGCCACCTGATCGCCGGGGTGTTCGTCGTCGCGCTCGCCACGCTCGTCGTCGCGTTCGCCCAACCGATGGCGACCGAGCGCGTCCCGCAGGAACGCACCACGATCATGTTGGCGATCGACACCTCGTTGTCGATGGCGGCGACCGACGTTGCACCGAACCGCCTGCAGGCGGCCCAGACCGCGGCCAAGGAGTTCGTGGACCAGCTCCCCGACTCCCTCAACGTGGGCCTGGTCGGTTTCGCCGGCACCGCCCAGCTGCTCGTGCCGCCCACGCAGGACCGCGAGCAGGTCAAGGTCGCGATCGACGGGCTGCAACTCGAGAAGTCCACTGCGATCGGTGACGCCGTGCGGCTCTCGCTCCAGGTGATCGACAACCAGGCGATCGGGGTCGACGGCGAGGGCCGACCGGATGCCGCGGTGGTGCTGATCTCCGACGGTGAGACGACGGTCGGGCTCCCCACACAGGACGCGGTGCCGCTGGCCGAGGAAGCCGGTGTCGCGGTGACGACGATCGCCTATGGCACACCGGACGGTGAGATCGTCGTCGATCAGGACGGAAACGGTGTCGGCCAGCGGACGAAGGTGCCGGTCAACGTCGACGAACTCCGCTCACTCGCCGAGGGCACCGGTGGCACGGCCTACACCGCCGAGTCCGCCAACGACCTGAAGTCGGTGTACTCGGAACTGGGCTCGACGGTCGGCTACGACGAGGAGCGGACCGACGTCTCCTACAGGTTCGTCGGGCTCGGCCTCGTGTTCCTGCTGATCGCCTCGGCGTTCTCGCTCCGCTGGTTCAGCCGCCTGCCCTGAGGCCGCCGGCCGGTCGGGCGACGCCGCCGATCACTCCAGGACCGCAGCGGCCCGTTCCGAGACGACCTTCGTGGAGCCGCCCGGCTCCATCGTCACGCCGTAGAGCACGTCGGCCGCCTCCATCGTGCGCTTCTGGTGGCTCACGATCAGGAGCTGAGCCGAGTCACGGAACTCGGCGATCAGGTCGAGGAACCGGTGCAGGTTCACGTCGTCGAGCGCGGCCTCGACCTCGTCCATCACGTAGAACGGCGAGGGTCGAGAACGGAACACGGCGAACAGGTACGCCAGCGCCGTGAGCGACCGCTCACCGCCCGAGAGCAACGAGAGCTTCCGGACGTTCTTGCCCGACGGTCGCGCCTCGATCTCGATCCCGGTCTCGAGCAGGTTGCCCGGATCGGTCAGACGCAACTGCCCCTGACCCCCCGGGAACAGCGTCTCGAACAGCTGGACGAAGTTCTCGCTCACGTCGGCGTATGCCGCGGCGAACACCGACACGATCTCCTCGTCGACCGCTCGGATGACCTTGGCGAGTTCCCGCCGAGTCTGGCGGACGTCGTCGAGCTGGCCCTGCAGGAACTGGTGGCGTTCGGTCAGCTCATTGAACTCCTGGAGCGCGAGCGGGTTGATCGGACCCATGACCCGAAGCTCCCGCTCGAGCTCGCGCACCTTGGCCGGCGCCGTGACCCCCTCGGGCAGCGGCGGACACTCGGCGACGACGGCGTCGTCCGGTCCGCAGTCGTGCTCGGCACGCAACGACTCGGTCGCGGTCTCGAGTCGCAGACGCAGCTCGGTCTCGGCCACCTCGGACTTCTGGAGTCGCTCACGGATCGACTCGAGCTCGGACTCCGACGCGGATCGCTCCGTGCGAAGTTGGTCGAGCAGATCGGTGGCCTCGCGGGCCGCCTCGGACTGCTTGCGTCGCTCCTCACGCAGGCCGCCGAGCTGCTCCTCGATCACGACGAGCCGTTGCCCGACGAATGCCGACAGTCGGTGCAGGGCGATGACGCGGGCCTCGAGCTCGACCCGTCGATCTGCGGCCGCTGCGCTCTCACCCTCGAGCCGCGACAGCCGTTCGTCCACCTGCGCCGTGCGGGCGTCGACGTAGCGCCGGCGCTCGTCGACACCGGCGACACGGACCTCGAGGTCGGTCCGCCGTGCCGACGCCGCCGCGGCGCGACCGTCGAGTTCGTCGCGAGCCGCCGCCATGCGGGTCGCCTGCTCCCCGAGTTGGGCCTCAGCCGCTTCGAGTTCGGGCAGCAACGCCGTCAGCTCGCCCACTCGGTCGGTCTCACGTCCGGACCGGCCGATGAGCTCGTCCAGGTGGGCGGCGAGGACCTCGTGTTCGGCGACGGCCTCCTCGTGGTCCGCCGTCGTGCGTTGCAGCGTGTCGTCGAGGGTCCGGCGCCGCTGCACCTGCGTCTCTGCGTGGCGAGCCGCCTCCTGATCCGCTCGTCGCGCCACCTCGAGCGCGTTCCGCGCAGCCTCGACCTCTCGGCGGGCGACGTCGCGTTCGGCGAGCGTCCGAGCCGCACGAGCGGTGGCCTCGTCGAGCGCCGCGCCCGTCGCGCCCGAGCCGGCGGCGCGCAGGCGCCACCCGGCGACGCCGAACCGGTCACCCTGACGGGTCACGACGATCGCCGTCGGGTCCGCTGCGGACACCTCGAGCGCACGTTCCCAGGTGCCGTCGACGACGACCGCCCGGGACAGCAGCGCATCGAGCAACGCCGAGACACCCGACGCCGAGGCGCCGGCGCGGCTGGACGGCCGGACGTGGTCGCGGATGGACACTCCACCTGCGGGCGCCGGCGAGGGCGTCGACGACCGCCCGGCGCCGAGTGCGAGCACCGCACCCGTGTGATCCCCCTCGACCAGCGCCCGCAGACTGCGCCGGGCCGAGTCGACGTCTGCGACGACCACTGCACCGAGCGCTTCGGCCGCCGCCGCCTCGAACGCCTCGTTCCAGCCGTCGTCCACCTCGACGAGTTCGACGAGCGTGCCGAGCACACCATCGAGTCCGGCGAGCCGCGTCGCCCCGGCGCGGTCACGCGCCTCGTCGAGAGCCAGCGTGAGGGCCTCGACCCGAGCGGACCATGCCGAGTGACCGGCCTCGGCCTCGGTCGCCGTGGTCTCAGCCGTCGAGAGCGACCCGGTGGCGGCACTCAGCGTCGCCGCGGCCTGCTCGGCACCACGTCGGGCCTCGGGAATCGACTCGTCCAGCGCGGCCTGCTCCGCCTCGATCGACTCGCGCTCGGCGACCAGCCGAACGAGTCGCTCCGAGAGATTCTGCTGTCGGGACTCGAGGCGGACCCGGTCCGCCGCCGTCCGCTCCACTGCGGTCTCCAGCGCCGCGAGCTCACCTCGGACCGCCGCAGCCTCGCCGGACGGCGCCGGAATGCCGTCGCCCCACTCGCCCTCGAAGGCGGCCCGTGACTCGGCGAGTTCGGCCTCGTCGCGCAGCAGTTCGTTCGACTCGCGCTCGAGCGCCTGTCGATCGAGATCGATCTGGTTCGACTCGCCGACGAGCGATGCGCGCTCCGCCTCGAGCGACGCCACGACCGCGGCGTCGACCGACGCGGCCAGGTCGCGCTCGGCACTGCGGACCCGCTCGACCAGCAGTGCCGACTGACCACGACCGCGCTCGAGCAGTCGCTCGTAGCGGACCAGTGAGTCACCCAGATCACGACCGCCCATGGCACCCAGCTGGGCCTCGGCCGCGAGCACCCGGGCGTCGAGGTCGGCGAGCGCCGCCCGGAGCCTGGTGCCGTCCTCGCGCATCGTCGCCTGGGACCGCGACGAGTCCTCGAGCGCCGTGCGCAGCCGCGTGATCTCGCGGCCCGCCACGAACAGTCGGAGCGCCGACAGCTCCCGGACCAGGTCGCCGTGGCGACGGGCGGCGTCGGCCTGCCGCTCGAGTGGCCGCAGTTGACGACGGACCTCGCGCAGCAGGTCCTGGATGCGGGTCAGGTTCGCCTCGGTGCCCTCGAGTCGGCGTTCCGCCCGCTCCTTGCGACGGCGGTACTTGAGCACACCCGCCGCCTCCTCGATGATGAGGCGACGCTCCTCCGGCCGCGAGTTCAGGACACCGTCGATGTTGCCCTGCGAGATGATCACGTGCTGCTGACGTCCGACACCGGAGTCGCTCAGGAGATCCGTGATGTCGAGCAGCCGGCACGGCACCCCGTTGATGGCGTACTCCGAGTCGCCGGACCGGAACAACAGCCGCGAGATCGTCACCTCGGTGAAGTCGATCGGCAGCATGCCCGAGGAGTTGTCGATGGTGATCGCCACCTCAGCCCGACCGAGCGCCGGGCGCTTCGCCGAGCCGGCGAAGATGACGTCGTCCATCTTCTGCGAGCGGACCGCCGAGGGGGCCTGCGCCCCAAGGACCCAGCCGAGCGCGTCGACGACGTTGGACTTGCCGGATCCGTTCGGGCCGACGACCACCGTGACACCGGGTTCGAGCGTCAGGGTCGCCGGATCGGCGAACGACTTGAAGCCCTTGATCTGCAGCGTCTTGAGGAACACCGTGCTCCTGCGGTTCGGGGTGTCAGCTCCGGGTGATCACACCTGTGTCTGCTCGCAGAAGTACGTGTAGCCGCTGCCGAACCGGACCTTGACGATGGGACCCCGAGCTCGAGGACTCATCTCGCCGTCCCGCTTGTACACGGTCAGGTGTTGGTTGTACTCGCCCGGCGACCCATCGAGGCTGACCCACCCGTCAGGCCCGAGCGTGGTGCCACCGTACTTGATCGCCTCGTGCACGGTTTCCACCACGGCCCGGTAGAGACGGCGGATCTCCTGGGTGGTGAGCGCCGAGGGAATCCGGTCGTAGCGGAGCCCCGAGTGGAACAGGATCTCGTCGGAGTACATGGGTCCGATCCCGACCAGGAAGGTGGGATCCATCAGCACCGACTTCAGTCGCTCGTTGCGGCGGAGCAGCGCCTCACCGAAGGTCGTCCACGAGATCGGCTCGTCGGCGGGATCGAGTCCGAGGTTCGCCAGCTCAGGGTGGTACTGCTCGACCTCGTCGACCGGAACGAGTTCGACGGTCCCCTGACGTTTCGGGTCGATCAACCGGAGCTGGCCGCCCTGCGTGAAGGTGACCACCATCGCGGTGCCCTTCTCGGTGGCCTCCTTCGCCTGCTGCCGCCGGAGCCGGGTGAGGTCGCCGAGCTGGAGCACCAGCACGTCCGTCCCCTCCATCGCGACGAGCAGCAACGTGCCGCGGCGGGTCACCCCGGTGACCTTTGCGCCGGCGAGCGCCGTGGCCAAGGCCTTCTTGGTCGGGTGCTTGACCAGACCGGCGCCGGGGACCTCCACCCCCTTGATCTTCCGGCCCGCCAGATCGCGTTCGAGCTCTCGCCTGAGAATCTCGAGTTCGGGGAGTTCAGCCATCGTCGCCTCCTGGGGCGTGGTCGATCGGGTCGGTGGCGCGTCGCGGTGCGGACACCGGGTCGCCATCCCGGAGCAGGTGCTCGGCGGCCTCGCGGGCCGCCGCCTGTTCCGCTTCCTTCTTGGTTCGGCCGGTCCCGGACCCGCCGACACCGGCGACCGTCACCGTCGCGGTGAATCGTTTGTCGTGCTCCGGGCCCGTCTCGGACAGTTCGTAGCGGGGCAAGTCCGCCGAGCGTTGCGCGGCGAGCTCCTGCAGCCTCGACTTGTGGTCGGAATCACGCTCCCCGCGGAGCACGCCGTCGATGTCGTCGGCCAGCAGGTCGAGGATGACGTGGGTCGCCGCGCCGGCGCCACCGTCGAGGTACACGGCCCCGAACACCGCCTCCATCGCGTCCGCGAGGATCGAGGTCTTGTCGCGGCCACCTGTGATGTCCTCGCCGCGGCCGAGCGCGAGCACCTCGCCGAGGCCGATGCGACGGGCCACCCGGGCCAGGGTCGTGGCGTTCACGAGCTCGGAACGGCGCCGGGCGAGCACGCCCTCGCTCATCCCGGGAGCCTGCCGGAACAGGAAGTCCGTGACGACCACCCCGAGGACGGCGTCACCGAGGAACTCGAGCCGCTCGTTGGACTCGACTCCGCCGTGCTCCGCGCACCACGACCGGTGACGGACCGAGAGGTCGAACAGCGCGTCGTCGACGAAGGTGTGCCCGAGTCGGGCACAGAACTCCGGGCGAGCGTCCGATTCGATCGTCCGACCGCCTCGGACCTCAGAGTCGGGCGTGCACGTAGTCAACGGCGTCCCGAACGGTGGTCAGATCCTCGAGATCCTCGTCCTCGATCCGGAACCCGACGCTCCGCTCGCTGAGTTCCTCCTCGAGGCTCTCGACGAGTTCGATCAGTGCCAGGGAGTCCGCGCGGAGGTCCTCGGCGAACGAATCGGTCTCGTTGATCGAGTCCGGCTCGATCTCGAGGATGTCCCCGAGACGGTCACGGACCAACTGGAGGATCTCCTCACGCGGGATCGGGCCCTGTTGCACGTGCGTTTCGGCTGGCACGACGACTCCTGCACTTCGTGGACGGCGGCACTGCTGCCGGGCGGCGGCAGACCGGCCGGTTGGGTCCGGATCGCCGACCGGGACGCCGGCCCCGGCGGTTCGGCCGGGCCCACCGGACGCGAACGGATGGCGCACTCTAGCGAGCGGATGAGGTCGGCCGGGTGGATCCCGACGTCGGTCGGCACCCTGCGCGGTTTCCGGTGATCCTCACGCCACGCACCGTGGCGGGGCCCCGGCTCGCTGGCCGGCGCCGCTCAGATCACGGGTCTCAGTCGACCTCGATGGCCTGCCGCCCGTGGTACCAGCCACAGTTGCCGCAGACCACGTGGGGCAGCTTGGTCGCGCTGCACCGGGGGCACACGCTGCGGGCCGGGGCGCTGAGGGTCCAGTTCGCGGCCCGACGGCTGCGGCTCTTGGACTTCGACGTCTTCTTCTTCGGAACGGCCATCGTGTGCTCTCTGCGTGTTCACTCGCTCGAGCCGTGCTCGGACGAGGGGCGGTACTCGGTGGGTCGTCGGAGACAGTCCTCCGACCGGATCGACAGGTTAGCCGTCCGACGTCCCCGGGTCGAAGCGGAGCTCGTCGAGGGCGGCCCATCGGGGATCGACGGGCGGCTCGGACCCGTCGCCCTCCCGGGCCACCGGGAAGGCCTCGGGTTCCGGACCCGGGCAGTCCTCACGGCACAGCGGTGCGAGCGGGAGCCCCAGCACCACGGCATCGCGGACACTCTGGGTCAGGTCCACGGCGTCGCCATCGAAGGCGAGCAGGTCGGCGCCGTCGGGTCGGTCCGAGAAGACCTCGCTGAACTCGGCCACCAGATCGCCGCCGGTCGGCTCCAGGCAACGCCGACACGGCCCCACCCACGGCACCGTCACGGTGCCGACGACCGTGACCCCGGTGCTCTGCGACTCGAGGACGGCGTCGATCGTCGCCTCGGCGCCGGGGGGCGTGGCCGCGGTGGAGACCCCGACATCACCCATCGGCACCTCGCGCTCGACGTGCATCCGATTGCCCGGGCGTCGGCGCAGCTCGGCGACACCGATCCGGAGGCCGGCGTCAGCTCTGGTCACGACTCCTGGTCGAAGATCGCGGGTGCGTCGTCGAGGTCGGACTCGTCGAGCTCGCCGAGCTCGGCCTCCTCGATCGTCGGCGCCGCAAGCTTCGCCCGTCCGGCCGAGACCGTCTTGTGGATCCGGTCGAGCACGTTCTCGAAGCTCGCGAGCTTCTGATCGCAGAAGTCCTCGGTCTCACGGCGCATCCGACGGGCCTCGCCCTCGGCGTCCTCGATGATCTGTCGGGCCCGGGCCTCGGCCGCCTTGGCCACTTCGGTGCGCTGCACCATGTGGGCGACACGCGACCGGGCGTCCTCGATGATCTCGTCACCCTCGCGCCGGGTGCGGGACTTGAACTCGTCCGCCTCCTTGAGCAGCCAGCGGGCGCTGCGCAGCTCCTCCGGCAGTCGGGCGACGGCGTCGTCGAGGAGCTCGAGCAGCTCTTCCTTGTTCACGCGCACCGACGCCGACATCGGCATCCCGGGCGCCCCCTCGACGATCTCGATGACGCGACGCAGCACCTGCTCGGTCTCGGGCATGCGATAGGGGTCGGCCGCACCCGGCCGGCGGGGCGGTTCGTCGTCGAAGTCGTCGTCAGATCGCGTACTCATGCTCGTCCTGCCTCGGTCGTCGTCCAGTGTGCTCGCCCGGCGAGCCGCTCAGGTGGACCCGCCGGCGTCGCCGAGCTGCGCCGCGAGACGCTGGGCCACCGGTTCCGGCACCATGTTGCTGACGTCCCCACCGAATCGGGCCACCTCACGGATCAGCCGCGACGCCAGGAACGAGTTCCGGGATGCCGACGGGATGAACAGTGTGTCGACTCCGGAGATCGAGCGGTTCATCTGCGCCATCTGCAGTTCGGACTCGAAGTCCGACACCGCCCGCAGCCCCTTGACGATGAAGTGCGCGCCGACCTGTCGGGCGAGGTCGACGACCAACGACGAGAACATCGTGACCTCGACGTTGTCGAGATGCGCGAGCGACGACTCGATCAGCTCCTGACGCTCATCGAGCGTGAACAGCGTCTGGCCCTTCTGCGGGTTGCGCATCGCCGCGACGACGACGCGGTCGAACAGGCGCGACGCCGTCTCGACGATCTCGACGTGTCCGTTGTGGATCGGGTCGAACGATCCCGGGTACAGCACCACTGTCACGCCGTGTCCTCCCGATGGGTTCCGTGCCGGCCTCAGTCCGGTCCGTCAGCGTCCGGATCGTCGCCGCGATCCTGATCTTCTGCGGCCCGGAAGATCGTGACCACCGTAGTTCCGTAACGACGCACGGTCACCAATCGCTCCGACGAGTCGGTCACTGCGTCGCCGAGGGGACGATCGGACTCGGCGACGACACACGCGCCGGGCCAGCGGGTGCCGACGGCGGCGAGCAGCGCGGGCCACCCGTCGAACGCGTACGGCGGGTCGAGCAGCACCAGGTCGTACGGGTCGTCCGCTCCGGCCGACGCAGTCCGCCGGACGAACTCGATGGCGTCGACGCCGACCACCTGCGACCGATCCGCCAGACCCGTCCGTTCGAGATTTGCGCGCACCGTGTCGGCGGCGACGCGATCACGCTCGACGAACGTGGCGCGGCGCGCCCCGCGCGACAGCGCCTCGATGCCGAGCGCGCCCGTGCCGGCGAAGAGGTCGAGCACGGCGGCGTCGACGACGAGCCCCGACGAACCGAGCGAGTTGAACACCGACTCGCGCACGCGGTCCGTCGTCGGTCGCACCGACGACCCCGGCGGCGCCTCGAGGCGGCGGCCGCGTGCGGTGCCGGCGACGACCCTCACGACTTCGTGAGGAACGCTTCGTCCTCGGCGTCGAGGAGCGTCAGCTCCGCTGCGAGTTCCGGCACCGTGACCACACCGGTGGCGTCCACGAGTTCGAGTGCCACCGATCGTGCCGCCTCGACCCACTCGCGGTCGCGTCGCAGCGAGGCCAGCCGCAGGTCACTCCTCCCCTTCTGACGGTCCCCCATCACCGTGCCCTCGCCCCGCAGGTCCAGGTCGATCTCGGCGAGCTCGAACCCGTCGCGTGTTCGGACGAGCGCCTCGAGCCGGGCCGAGCCGTCAGGACCAGAGGGTCCGGAGGTGAGCAGGATGCACCGGCTGGCCGCCGACCCGCGTCCGACGCGACCGCGCAACTGGTGCAACTGGGCGATCCCGAACCGGTCGGCGTCGAGCACGACCATCACCGTGGCCTCCGGGACGTCGACCCCGACCTCGATGACCGTCGTCGCCACCAACACCTGCACGCTCCCCGCCCGGAACCGGTCCATGACGTCCTGTTTGTCGTCCGCCTTCATGCGGCCGTGCAGCAGGCCGACCTCGAGCCCCGCCAACGGCCCGGCACGGAGTCGATCGTGGACCTCCTCGGCCGACGAGGCCTCGAGCTTCGCCGACTCCTCGATCAGCGGGCACACCACGTAGGCGCGGCGACCATCGGCCACCTCGGCCCGGACCGCCTCCCATGCCGCCGCCTCGCCCTCGTCGCCGACGAGCCATTCGGTGGTGATCGGCGTCCGGCCCGGCGGCAGTTCGTCGAGCACCGTCAGGTCGAGGTCGCCGAAGACCGTCATCGCCGCCGTGCGCGGAATCGGCGTCGCCGTCATCACCAGCACGTCGGGCACGGCGTCGCCGGAGCCGACGTCCCGGAGCGCGGCGCGCTGCTCGACGCCGAACCGGTGCTGCTCGTCGATCACCACGACGCCGAGCGACGCGAACCGCACGGCGTCCTCGATCAGCGCGTGGGTGCCGATGGCGAACGGGATGCTCCCGTCGGCGAGGCCCGCCAGGATCCGGCGCCGCTCCGCCGCAGGGGTGCGGCCGGTCAGCAGCGCCACCTCGACCGGCCGGCTGCCGAGCAGTGATCCGTCGTCGTCGATCGTGAGCCCTGCGAGCATCGACCGGATGCCCTGGGCGTGCTGCTCGGCGAGGACCTCGGTGGGTGCCATGAGCGCGGCCTGGTGTCCGCCCTGGACCGCGCCGAGCATCGCCTCGACCGCGACCACCGTCTTGCCCGCGCCGACGTCGCCCTGCAGCAGCCGGTGCATCGGCAGCGGGCGCGCCAGATCCGCGGCGATCTCGTCGCCGGCACGCCGCTGCGCGCCCGTGAGCGGATACGGCAGCGCGCCGATGAACCGGTCGACGAGACCGGGCACGCTGGCCTCGTCCGACCGTGGGCCAACGGCATGTTCGATGCCGAGCGACGACGACTCCAGCTCGCGCTTGCGCCGGACCAGAGCCAGTTGGAGTCGGAGCAGCTCGTCGAAGACCAGCCGATTGCGCGCCGCATGGACGTCGTGCAGGTCGGCGGGTTGGTGGATGTCGGTGAACGCCAACTCGCGTCCGATCAGGCCCAGCCGGCGTCGGATCTCATCGGGGAGCGGATCCGCGATGCCGCGCGGCGCGCAGCGGCGCAGCGTCTGGCCGGTCCACTCGGCCAGGTTCCACGTGGTCAACCGGGCCTTCTCGGACTGCGGGTACACGGGAATGATGCGGCCGGTCCGGTCGCCGACCGGGTCGATCACCGGATTGGTCATCTGGCGACGACCCTGGAAGAGCTCGAGTCGACCGAACACTGCGATCTCGACGTCGCCGATGAGCGTCTCGAGCTGCTGCTTGCGCCACGGCTGGTTGAAGAACGTGCAGCGGAGCCGACCACTCCGGTCGCGGAACTCCGCCGTCACCATCACCCGGTGGTTGCGCACCCGGCGCGACTCGACCGAGACCACCCGGGCGAGCACGAGCGCCTCCTCGCCGGCGGCGAGCTCGGCGATGGTCGATTCGCGGCTCCGGTCCAGATATCGACGCGGGTACCACGTGAGCAGGTCCAGCAGCGAGCGGATGCCGACCTGCTCCATCGATTCGAGCTTCCGGGGGCCGACACGCTCGAGCTTCGACACCGGCATGGCGGCGAGGTCGACGAGCGTCAACGGCGGGCCGGTCATCGACGAGAGACTACCGAGCGGCCCAGCCGGCCCGGGTGGCCCGGTCGGCCCGGGTGGCCCGGGCGGCGACTTTCACAGACCGCGGCACAGCCGCTACGGTGGCGACTCGGCCAGCACGGCCTGTCACCACATGGAGCACTGAGACATGGCCTCCGTCTGCGAGATCTGCGACAAACGACCGGCGTTCGGCATGCGGCTGAGCCACTCGCACCGACGCACGAAGCGGCGTTGGAACCCGAACATCCAGCGCATCCGCGTGAAGATCGGTGGCACCACCCGCCGCATGAACGTGTGCACCAGCTGCATCAAGGCGGGCAAGGTCACCAAGCCGACCAAGCGCCCCGTCACCAGCTGAACACCATTGCTTTGCCGCACCCCGCCCGGGTCGGTACCGTGACCGCATCCGCTCGCCCCGGCGAGTCGGATGGGCTGGCAGTTCGCCCGCTCTGACCGGAATCAGGAGCCAGATCAGGTGCAAGGTGTGATCAAGTCCTACGACCCGTCCACCGGCGACGGCATCGTGGTGTCCGACACCGACTTCGCCGAGTTCGATCTGGCTCCCGACGCGCTCGTGGGTTCACTGTTCCGGATGCTCCGGCAGGGCCAGCGAGTGCGCTTCGAGCTCGACGCCGACGGACGGGCCACCGGCCTCAACCTCGGTTCCGAGCGCGACATGGGCACCCCTGACTTCCAGGGGCACGCCGAGCCAGCCACCGATCGAATCGATCAGCAGCAGCGCTGAGCGACGAACTGAGCAGGGAGCCGACATGGCAGGGACCAGCAGCAACCAGAAGCTGATCGACTGGGTCGCCCACTGGGAGGAGATCTTCCAGCCCGACGCCGTCGAGTGGTGCGACGGCTCCGCCGAGGAGTACGACCGCTACTGCGCGGCGCTCGTCGAGGGCGGCACCTTCGAGCGCCTGAGCGATGCCAAGCGCCCGAACAGCTATCTGGCACTGTCCGACCCCGCCGACGTGGCACGCGTCGAGGACCGCACGTTCATCGCGTCCGAGCGCGAGATCGACGCCGGCCCCACCAACCACTGGCGTGACCCGTCCGAACTCAAGGCCGAGATGCTCGAGTTCTACCGAGGCTCCATGCGCGGCCGGACCATGTACGTCGTGCCGTTCTCGATGGGGCCGCTCGGCTCGCCGATCGCCCACATCGGTGTGCAGCTGACCGACTCGCCCTACGTGGCGGTGTCCATGCGGATCATGACGCGGATGGGCCAGGGGGCACTCGACGTGCTCGGTGCCGACGGCGAGTTCGTGCCGTGCGTGCACTCGGTCGGCTACCCGCTCGTCGACGCCGACGGCAACGCCCGCGACGATGTCGCCTGGCCGTGCGACGGCGAGAACAAGTACATCTCGCACTTCCCCGAGACCCGAGAGATCTGGTCGTACGGCTCGGGCTACGGCGGCAACGCGCTGCTCGGCAAGAAGTGCTTCGCGCTCCGCATCGCCTCGACCATGGCCCGCGACGAGGGCTGGATGGCCGAGCACATGCTCATCCTCGGCATCACGCCGCCCGATGGCGAGACCAGCTACGTGGCCGCCGCGTTCCCGTCGGCGTGTGGCAAGACCAACATGGCGATGCTGATCCCGACGCTGCCGGGTTGGAAGGTCGAGACCGTCGGTGACGACATCGCGTGGATGAAGTTCGGTGACGACGGTCGGCTCTACGCCATCAACCCCGAAGCCGGATTCTTCGGCGTGGCCCCGGGCACGTCCGACACCACCAACCACAACGCCATGGAGACCCTCTGGGGCAACTCCATCTTCACGAACGTCGCGAAGACCGACGACGGCGACGTCTGGTGGGAGGACATGTCGGACGAGCCGCCGGCTCACCTGGTCGACTGGCGGGGCAACGACTGGACCCCGGCGTCCGACACCCCGGCCGCCCACCCGAACGCCCGGTTCACCGCTCCGGCGGCACAGTGCCCGTCCATCTCGCCCACGTGGGAGGACCCGGCCGGCGTGCCGATCTCGGCGATCCTCTTCGGCGGCCGGCGCGCCACGAACGTGCCGCTGGTGACCGAGTCGTTCTCGTGGCAGCACGGTGCGTTCCTCGGCTCGATCATGAGCTCCGAGAAGACGGCGGCCGCGGCCGGCGTCGTCGGCGAGGTGCGCTTCGATCCGTTCGCGATGCTCCCCTTCATGGGGTACAACGTCGGCGACTACATCTCGCACTGGCTGGACGTCGGTGCGGCAACCGACGCCGACAAGCTGCCGAAGCTCTACTGGGTCAACTGGTTCCGCAAGTCCGACGAGGGCTCAGTCCTCTGGCCGGGCTTCGGTGAGAACAGCCGGGTGCTCAAGTGGGTCCTCGAGCGGGTCGCCGGCACGGCGGACGCCGTCGAGACCGCCATCGGCAACGTGCCGACTCCCGAGTCGCTCGATCTGGACGGCCTCGACATCGACGCCGGCACACTCGACGCGCTGCTCGAGGTGGATCCGATCGCCTGGAAGGACGAGGTGGAGCTGATCAACGCCCACTTCGACTCGATCGGCGAGCGCCTGCCATCGGCCATGCGCGACGAGCTCGGTGATCTCGAACGGCGCATCAACGGCTGATCAGCAGGCGGCCTGACCCGCCGGCCGCCGGGTCAGCGATTGGCCTGAGCCGCCGCCCGGCGGGTCAGCGGTTCACAGTCATGGCCCGGATGCACAGGCCCATCACGAACAGTCCGCCCCAGCCGTAGAGCAGGTACTGCCACGCCCGGATCTGGGTGCGGTAGCCGTACAGGATCGCGACCGCGACGATCGCCACGAATCCGTAGAAGATGTGGAACTCCGGGGCCTCCAGGCCACCGGCCGCCATCAGGTACACCCCGAGTGCGACCTGCACGAAGATCGTGACCTCGGCGGCACCGACGAACCACCAGAGCTGTCGGATGCGCAGCGCCGGGATCCAGTGGGCACCGAGGCACCACAGGCCGGCGACAGCGTTGGCGAGCACCGTGACCCAGGCCCACCACTCGTGGACGCCCAGCAGCTGATCCGTCATGGTCGGCACCGGGTCATCGACGCCAACCTAGCGTCGCGATGTGGCGCCGGCGTTCGACCGG
>CAJBIS010000226.1 GCA_903953195.1 uncultured Actinomycetes bacterium | reverse complement strand
CGGCTGTCGCGTGACCTCAGCCTGCGGATCGTCGGCGCGCAGGGGATGCTGCACGCCTACCGGGACGATGACCGCGCCGCGATCGACGACGCCACCGGGAACCCGTTCCTGCCGATGGTGACGGGCATGGCGCTGTGGGCGCAGGGCCCTCCGATCTACGGCGGCACCGACCAGATCCAGAAGAACATCATCGGTGAGCGGGTGCTGGGTCTTCCCAAGGAGCCGAACAACGACAAGACGCTGCCGTTCTCGGAGATGCCGAAGAACGCGTGACGTCGTCGAGGGCCCGGTGAATCCTCCGGAACCCGGGTCGCCTCGGTAGGCTCTGGTGAGAGTTCGGTCGGCCGATGGGGCGACCCGCCCGAACATGACCGGACGCGGGAGCACGATCGTGACCAATCGACGAACGCAGCGCCGCGCCGCGGCCGTGACGCTCGCCGTGGCGTTGGTGTGCTCCAATCTGGGCGCGGTGGCGCTCGGCGTGAGCCGCTCCGCCAGTCAGACCCAGCCCGGTCCGTCGGCCGGCGAGACCACCTCCACGTCGTCGCCGCCGTCGACGGCGTCCACGACCTCGGCCCCGGCTCCGACCACGACGGCGCCGGTCGCGTCGCCGCCCTCGGCCCCCGGGGTGTCGTCACCGTCGACCACGAGCCCGGAACCACCGCCGACGACCGCGTTGCTGAACGACGTGACACCGCTCGCGCAGTCGACGATCGGGGTGACGAAGACGGTCAGCCGCGCCACGCTGCAACCCGGTGACGAACTCGAGTACGCCATCGTCGGGTCGTGCTCGTCGCTGACCGAACCGTGTGTCGACTTCACCATCACCGACGTGCTGCCCGCCGAGTTCGACGTCACCTCGCTCCCGCAGTCGAACAGCGATCGCGTCGTCACCTTCGACGCCGGCACCCGTCTGCTGACCGTGGCCTACCGGCGCGACATCGGCGGTGGACAGACCGGCCTGCCCGCCGGGTCGAGCCAGTCGATCAAGATCGGGATGCGGCTCCCCACGCAGACGGCGGTCACCAATGATCAGGTGATCTCCAACACGGCCCAGGTGACGGCGAGCAACGCCGATCCGGACACCTCCAGCGTGGACGTGTCCGCGATCGTTCCGGTGTCGTTGCGGCCAGTGGCGACCAAGCAGTGGGAGCCGGCGGCTGCGCTGGCCCAGTCGGGTGCGACCAGCACGATCACGGTGGGAGCCCGCAACGCCTCGTCGACCTCGTCGCAGGTGCGGGAGCTGGCCGTGGCGGACGTGTCCACGGCAACGTTCGACCGGTTCGACCTGACCTCGGTCGGCACGCTGACCCGGTTCCCGGCCGGTGCGGACCAGGTGGTCGTGGAGGTGTGTCCGTTCCCCATCGGCACACCGTGCGGTCCGACCGACTGGGTCGCCGGCCCGCCGCAGTCCGGTGGCACGCCGCTCGTGCTCGCCGCGCCGTCGGGTGCCGATCTGGCGAACGCCACCGGGATCCGGTACCGGTACTCCAGCAGCGGCGGCGGTGACCTGCCGTTCGACATCGACGACGCCCGCGTGGCCTTCGAGGTGCAGTTGCGCGACACGCTGCGCAGCACGGATGCGCCGATCAACCCGACGGTGTCCGAGTCGGTGCGGAACTGCGCCACGCCCGCGGTGGTGGACGCCGACGAGCGGGCCGCTGTCGGATCGGACGCGTGCGCCGGGTTCGTGATCCAGCCGGGTAACGCGACGGTGGGTGCGACCAAGGACATCTTCGCCGACTCCACCGGCGACTACGCCGCCGACGGGAACGTCGTGGTGGGCCAGAACTCGGGCGTGTCGATGAAGATCACCGCCACCAACAACTCGCCCTACGTCGTGCCCGTGATGGCGATCACGGAACCGAGCCCGAGTGCGATCAGCGAGTTCGACAAGCTCGACATCACCACGGCGCGCGTCACCTTCCCGACGGGGGCCACCGAGGCCACACTGACGGTGACGTGCCGATCCGGCGCGGACCCCGCGCCGGTCACGTTCACCGCCCCGCCGACGAAGCAGTCCGTGACCAGCCTCGGTTGCGCTCCGGGCGTGTTTCCCGCGTCGGTGTCGGTGGCGTTCGTCGGAATCACCGGCGGCACGACGCCGAACATCGCCATCAAGGCGGCCGGCTCGCTGGAACTGCACGGCACCGCATCCGGCGTCACCACCGAGGACGTGACGAGCGGACTGTTGAACTGCGCCGAGACCTTCATCGCCTCGAACGTCGACGGCACCGGGTCGTCGACGGCGGACGCGTGCGACACCCAGCCGGTCCAGAACCCGAACCCGAGTGTCGGCGGCGGGACCAAGTCGTCGACCGGCGTGTCGACGATCGTGGCCGGCCAGGAACTCGACTTCGAGTTGTCGTTCAGGAACAACGGCAACGTCCCCGTGTCGAACGTCGTGCTCGCCGATCCGCCCGACCCGACCGTGGCGTCGAACCCGTTCGGCATCATCCGGCTGGCGCGGTTGCGCGCCATCACGGCGTCACCGGCGAGCGTGCTCGAGGTCTACGACCCGGTCGCCGGG
This sequence comes from uncultured Actinomycetes bacterium, assembly GCA_903953195.1. Classification (GTDB taxonomy): domain Bacteria; phylum Actinomycetota; class Acidimicrobiia; order Acidimicrobiales; family Microtrichaceae; genus SXMI01. The sequence continues at coordinate 5,410 of CAJBIS010000226.1, read as the reverse complement.
GCGTACGTGCCGTACGTGCAGTCCGACACCGCGCTGTTGACGCGGGCCACGGGCATCCGCGTGCGCGTGACGGGCAACCTGTCGCCGGGGCAGTCGTTCAAGGCCGGCTACTCGGTGCTGCTCCGTGACGGTCAGCCCGAAGGTGCGTCGTTCCTGAACTGCGCGTCCGTCGGCCTGGACTCGCCGACGACCTCGCCGTTCTGCAACGGGTCCGACGTCCGGGCCACGACACCCGGGTCGGGTGGCAGTCTCAACAAGGCGATCGTTCCGGGCACCGTGATCCGGCCGCAGCCGGGGCTCCCACCGCAGGTCGTCACCGTCAAGCACGCCCTCCTGAACACGGGCTCGCTCTACCTGAAGCGGCTCGGATTCACCGACACCGACCCCGAGTTCTTCGACGCGGTGGTGTTCAAGGGGAATCTGCACGTGAACTTCCCGAACGGTGCGAACCGGGTGCAGGTCGACGTGTGCACGTCGGTGGCGAACTGTGCCGGCGACGTCTTCACCAACGGCACGCCGACGAGCAGTTCGTCACCGGGCATCCCGGCCGGCGTGACCGCAGCCGACGTGAAGGGCCTCCGCGTCACGTTCACCAACTCGAACGGCGGCTACGAAATCCTGCCGAGCCCCAACTTCCCGAGCGGTGGGAAGTGCCCGAACTCGACGTTCTGTTTCGACGCCGAGGTGCGTCAGTTCCTGGCGTCGGCCCCGACGACCCCCGTGCCCGATGTGCTCGAGGACATCAGCGGCGGCTTCGGCGAGTCCGAACTCCAGCCACCGGGCTCGACGTTCACGATTCCGGATGTGGCGGCCACAGTGAACGTGGTGCAGGGCACGCCGAGTCTGTCGATCGTCAAGACGCCGAACAGCCGCATCGGCCCCGGCGACACGGCACCGTTCAGCATCGAGGTCACCAACTCGGGCACCGACGCCGTGATCGACCCGGTGGTGGTCGATCCGTTGCCCGCCGGACTCACGTTCGATCCGGTGACGCCGGGTGCGCCGCCGGGCCAGTCGTACACCGTGAAGTACGTCCTGCCGTCCGGCGTGGTGCAGCCGACGACGGTGAACTTCACACCGATCCCCGGTGGCAACCCGCCGCCGGTGACGGGGTGCACCGACCCCAACCGAATCTGCAAGCTCGCGTGGAGCTTCCCGGGGTTCGCGCTGCCGCCCGGCGCCAAGATCATCCTGGGCTTCACCGTCCGTCTCTCGCCGGGCGTGACCGCCGGACAGACCGTCGTCAACACGGCGGGCGCGAGCGGTACGGATCCCCGACTCACCTGCACGTCGCCGACCTCGGTGACCGACGATCCGAACTACGGCGACGGACTCTTCTGCACGGCGTCGGCGAACGTGGTCACGCTCGCGGGCGACGACTTCATCGCCGAGAAGTGGATCGCCGCCGACCCGACGCTCGGCTTCCTGAACGCGGCCGGCCAGCCGGTCACGATCGGTGATGCACAGTGCCCGAAGTACGCGAACGGGTCGACGATCTACACCCGGTTCCCGTGCACGGCGCGTGTGCTGCCGGGTCAGCCGATCGACTACCTGATCCGCGGTGTGAACAGCGGGACGAACCCGGCGAGCGAGGTCGTGCTCGTCGACGGTCTCCCCGTCGAGGGCGACACCGGCGTGCTCCTGTCGAACCAGCAGCGCGGCACGCAGTGGAACAACCGGCCGACCATGCTCACGCCGGTGGCGGCGGTCGGCACCATCCCGCAGGTCCAGACCGACTACACGAACAACACGTTCCCCGGCTCGTCGTTCTGCACGGCGAACCTGCGGCCGCCGCCCGCCGACACCTGCCCTGCGGGGTCGTTCAGCTCCGGTTTCGGTGCGGGCAACACCGGGTTCCGGACCCGACTGACGTTCCCCGACGGTCAGCGCCTGCAGCCCGGCCAGTCGTTCGCGCTCACCTGGCGGATGCAGGCGCCTGCGTCGCTGAGCAGCCCGCGGTCCGAACCGGTCGCGTGGAACTCGTTCGCCTACCGACCCTCGTTCATCCTGCCGGGCGGATCGACCACGGTGCTGCCGGCGACCGAGCCGCTGAAGGTCGGCGTGTCGATGCCGCTCGGGACGTTCACCGTGAGCAAGGACGTCGTCGGCCTGCCGGCGAACGTTCCGCTGTCGCCGTTCGAACTGGCGTACTCGTGTGCCGTCGACTCGGCCGACGGGTCGACCACCGAGGTGTCGTCGGGAACGTTCACGCTCATCGATGGCGGGACCTACACCAGCCCCAACATCCCGCAGGGCGCGGTGTGTCGGATCTGGGAGACGAACGCGCAGGGCGGGCAGTCGCCGTACATCGGCGAGGAGAACGCGGCGACGCTCACGATCGACAACGCCACCGGTCCGCAGACCCTGGATCTGGTGAACGCCTACGACACCGGCTCGCTCACGCTCGGCAAGTCGGTGCGATGGGACGCGATTCCGCCGATCACGCTGCCCGGGCCGTTCCACTTCCAGGTCACGTGCGCGTTCCCCACGCTCGGCGACATCCTGCCGAGCTACCCGCGCGAGATCGACCTGAACGACGGTGAGACGTCGACGATCACCGGTCTGCCGGTCGGTGCGATCTGCGACGCCACCGAGACCGACACCGTCGGTGCGATCGAGATCAACTGGTCGTCGAACAACGCCGGCGCCTTCGACGGCGCGACCGCGCTCGTCGGCGTGGCACCCGACGCTGACGGTGGTACCCAGCTCGCCGCCGAGAACGTGTACACGACCGGCGGTGTGCAGATCACGAAGGTGCTCACCGGCGCGGCGTCGAAGTGGTCGCAGGGACCGTTCGTGTTCGAGGTCAGCTGCGTCGACCCGAACACGGTGCTGCCGCCGGTCGTCGAGACCGTCACCCTCGGCCCGGGCAACCTGGTCGGCACCGTGTCGCCCGTGCCGACCGGGTACGAGTGCACGACCACCGAGACCGATTCGGGGGATGCCGGCGGCTCCACGTTGACGCCGACCGGAGCACAGGTCATCCCGCCGTACGTCGAGGGACAGGATCCGCCGGGCCCGATCGAGGTCGAGTCCTCCAACGACTTCCCGGCGGGGAGCGTCACGATCTCGAAGGTGCTCGCCGGCGCCGCAGCCGGACCGATGACCAACGCCGAGTTCACCATCCGGCTCCGATGCGAGCGGGACCTGGTCGGCGTCGCAGCGCCGAACAACGTGCAGGTGTTCCTGGACGAGTCGTTCACGCTGAAGGGCGGCGAGACCGCGACGTCGAGCGAGCCGCTGCCGATCGGCGCGCGCTGCTGGGCCGACGAGACCGACACGGTGGGCGCGACCAGCGTGGCGATCAGCAACGACGAGGCCAACAAGGTCACCATCACCGACGCCGACCCCGAGGTGACGATCACGGCGACGAACACCTACGACCCGGGTGGCTCGCTCGTCGGTGAGGACGACTCGGGCATCCGGATCACCAAGACACTGACGGGCGCTGCAGCGCAGTACGCCCAGGGGCCGTTCCGCTTCGAGACGGTCTGTACGCTCGCCGGCTTCACCCTGCCGACGTTCCCACTCGCCGAACTCACACCGCAGTCGTTGGTCGGCTACGTGAACCCGATTCCGGTCGGCGCGCAGTGCACGGTCACCGAGACGTTCAACGGCGGCGCCGCCGGCGGTGTCCCGACCGTCGTCGGCACGGTGACCGTCCCTGCAGTCGACGCACCCGCCGTCGATGTCGCCGCGGTCAACGAGTTCCCGGGCGGTTCCGTGCAGGTGACCAAGCAGGTCACGGGTGGGGCGGACGCGCTCCTGCCTGCCGCCGTGTACACCGTCGCCGTCACCTGTGAGCGGGATCTGCTCGTCGGTGGCACCGAGACGCTGGTCGACACCTCGGTGGAGGTGCGTGCCGGTGCGACGGTGCCGGTGGCGTCGGGTCTGCCGCTGGGCACCCGGTGCTGGGGCGACGAGACAGGGACCGGCGGTGCCACCACGTCGTCGGTCGACTTCGACAGCGCGGACAACGCCGCGACGATCGAGGGGTCCGACCAGACGGTGACGTTGACCGCGACCAACACGTTCGACGTCGCCGACGTCGTGGTGTCCAAGTCGGTGACTGGTGCGAGTTCGGTGGCGTCGTACGGGTTCTCGGTGGCGTGCACGTTCACACCGTCCGGTGGGTCCGCGATTCCGGTGGACCTCGCGGCGTCCGGTGACGGCTCGGCCCGCCCCGCGGCGGTGCCGTCGAGCGCGGCGGTGTTCCGACTCGCAGCGAACGCGAGTCGGACGGTCTCCGTTCCGGTCGGCGCGAACTGTGACGTCGACGAGTTCGATGCCGGTGGCGCGCTCCGCACGACCGTGCAGGTGACGGGTGGCCGGCCGCCGCGGTCGCTGGCGGTCGACGGTGCGACGAACGTGGCGTTCACCAACGAGTTCCCGGCGGCGGTGAACTCGGGCGGTGACAACCGTCGCCTGTCGTTCACCGGTGGCGACGCCTGGCGGATGGGGCTGATCGCGCTCGCGCTGCTCGGCCTCGGCGGGCTCGCCGTCTGGATCGAGCGTCGGCGTCGACCGATCGGCACCTGAGCGCGACGAACTCCGCTGAGGCAGACTGAGCGCTCGTCCGCCGGGTCGGTCCGCATGGATCGGCCACCGGACGCTCGGTCGAACGAGTGGGGGGCAACATGCACGATCTGGTGGTTCGTGGCGGTTTCGTCGTCGACGGCACCGGTGCGCCGGGCTGCGTCGCCGATGTCGCCGTCGAGGACGGGCTGATCGTCGAGGTGGGTGAGGGGTTGGGTCCGGCTCGCCGCGACGTCGACGCCGACGGTGCAGTGGTGACGCCGGGCTTCGTCGACATCCACACCCACTACGACGGTCAGGCGACCTGGGATGCGCACCTGTCGCCGTCGTGCTGGCACGGCGTCACGACGGTCGTGATGGGGAACTGCGGCGTGGGCTTCGCGCCGGTGGCGCCCGAACGTCACGACTGGCTGATCGGCCTGATGGAGGGCGTCGAGGACATCCCCGGTGCGGCACTGTCGACGGGGATCCAGTGGTCGTGGGAGACGTTCGGGGAGTACCTCGACGCGCTCGATCGATCGCCGATGGCGCTCGACGTCGGTACGCAGGTCCCCCACGGTGCAGTGCGCGCGTACGTGATGGGTGAGCGTGGTGCGGCGAACGAGCCGGCCACACCCGAGGACATCGCGGCGATGGCCGCGATCGTGCGAGACGGTCTGCGCGCCGGGGCGCTCGGCTTCTCCACGAGCCGGACGCTCGCGCACCGGGCCATCGACGGTGAACCGGTGCCGGGGACGTTCGCCGCCGAGGCGGAACTGTTCGGCATCGGCGAGGTGCTCGCCGAACTCGGTGCCGGCACCTTCGAACTCGCGCCGGCCGGGGCGCTCGGCGAGGACCTTGCCGCACCGGACCTGGAGGTCGACTGGATGGTGCG
>CAJBIS010000225.1 GCA_903953195.1 uncultured Actinomycetes bacterium | reverse complement strand
CCCGTCGGCGACGCCGACGCGAATCGCATCAACGGCTGCGACGCGAGGTACTCGACCTCCGCCGGCGTGAACGCATTCATGCCGCACCTGCGCCGACCGGCGGGGCGCCCAACGGGAAGACGTCGAGGTCCCACCACGCGGCCATCGGCAGGGTGCGCACCGTGTCGGTCGCCTCGCCGACACCGTCGGCGTACGTCTCGATGAACACCGTGCCGCGCGCCAACGACAGGTGGAGCGCGCCGATGCGGCCGTCGGCCGACAGCGCGGCGACCTGCGCCTGCTCCTCCTCGACCACGGACATCACCTCGCTCATGTCGGTGCCCTCCCTGAACGTGCAGATCACCATGAATGCCGGCATGAGCGGATACGCCTCCTGTTGTCGTGGGTCGTGGGTAGCCACTCTCGTACCTGAACCATGGTTGAGGTCAAGCGATACGGTTGTCAGGTGGTCACGCGTGAGGAACTGTTCCGGGACTGGTCGGTCGGACAGGTCGCGGAGCGGAGCGGGATCTCGGTCTCGGCACTCCACTTCTACGAGCGGGAGGGACTGATCTCGTCCACCAGGAACGAGGGCAATCAGCGACGTTTCGGCAGGGAGACGCTTCGTCGTCTCGCGTTCATCCGGGCATCGCAGTCCGTCGGGATCCCACTCGCCGACATCCGGGCCGCGCTCGACGCGTTGCCGCAGCAACGAACGCCCCGCGAGGACGACTGGTCCGTCCTGGCCGAAGAGTGGCGCGACCTGCTCGACGCCCGGATCGAACTGCTCGAACGTCTCCGCAACGACCTCACCTCGTGCATCGGGTGCGGGTGCCTCTCGTTCGAACGGTGCAAGCTCGTGAACCCGGCCGACACACTCGCCGCCGAGGGGCCGGGAGCACGACGCCTGCTACCGGGTGACTCGCTCACCGCCACTGCGGAACCGCGCGGCGCCCGGCGCAGCTGATCGACTCAGGTCGTGGTCGCCAACAGCGATCGGTCCAGCAGATCGTCCAGTTCGAGGTCGGTCAGACTGAACTCGTCGACCGAGTTCCATGTGTTGTGCCACCCCGTCTCGGTGTCACGGTGGAGACGGAAGAAGATCTCGCGGAGTTCGCACACCGACTCCGGCGACAGCAACGGAGTGTCCGAACACGACCATCCGAGCGCGTCAAGCTCTGACAGAAACCCGTGCCCGCTCACTACCGCCATTTCCATAACGGTAACCCCGCTCGATGGGCCGACCGCACCTGGCGGTCGACGGGAAGGGACACGGTGGGAGGCGAGCAGCGCGGTCCGTCACGGGGCGGCACGGCGCAGCGACAAAGCGGACGTCAGCGACCAACTGAACACGGAACGCCTTGAGTCCACAGCCGAATGGCTGCGCAACGTGGTTGATCACTCCCGGGACGCCCTGCCGGCGAGTCGGCAGGATCAGCCCGACGAACGAGCCTCGGTGACGTTGCGGGCGATCTCCTCGAGGTGCTTCTCCCAGGTCCCGCAGCAACCGCCCCAGATGTCAATGTGCGGATGCTCGGCAGCGAGGCGGCCCATCAGCTCACCGAGCTCGACCGGATCGCCCTCCTCGAGGTGGCCCAGCGTGCACAGCGAGATCTTGTCGGCCGCCGCCGCGTTCGGACGCAGACACCGAACCCGTTGGAACCAGTCACCCGGCTCGATGGCCGGCAGGAACTCGAACGGGTGCGAACAGTTGATGCCGTAGAAGGCGGGACGAGCATCTCCGGCTGCGGCGTCGACCTCCTCGATGGCCTCGCGCACCGACGGACCGGCATTGAGCCGATGGTTCGAGTCCAGGCAGAACGACACCGACAGCGGGAGTTCGACGGCGGCAGCGGCCCGGGCCAACCCGACGGCCTCGTCGACGTTGTTGAACGTCATGGCCTCGACCAGATCAACCCCGGCTCGAGCGAGGGTGGCGAGCTGGACCGAGTGGTACTCCTCGGATTCCGCCGCGGTGATGGTCGGGTTGACCTGGTACGCGTCACCGCGGGGTCCGACGATCCCGGCGATGCGCACGTCGGGAATCCGGTCGCGGTAGGGCTCGGCGACCTCCCGCAGGAAATCGATCGCCCGGAGCTGCATGTCGACCAGCGCCTCCGGCCCGTAGCCGATGAGTCCGGCCCAGTCCGGACTGGCCCGGTAGTCGAGGCCGCCGAGTACGACGCCGAACCCGTGTCGAGCAGCCGTGTCGAGCACCGCGGTGTACATCGATCGCACGACGTCGACGGCGTCGGGCTGATCGAGCAGCGGGAACATTGCGAACTCGCGCAGATCGAACCCGTGCCGGTACATGACCT
>CAJBIS010000224.1 GCA_903953195.1 uncultured Actinomycetes bacterium | reverse complement strand
TCCCGAACCGCGGCCACGTAGTCGTGGTCGATGACGCCGGGTTGCGGCGAGACCGATGCGGGCCACACGCCCAGTCGGATGCCGTTGAACCCGTCCCGGGTGACCCGGTCCAGATCGGCGTCACCCAGGCTGGTGCCGTCGAAGGAGCTGAGGAACGGCGCCGACTTGGCCACCGAGTTGAGCCCGTGGATGAGCACGGTTCGGCCGGAGGCGTCGACCAGGTCGCGACCCCGCATCCGCATGGGGCCGATCAGGTCGGCCGTCGGATCGGCGACGACCGGCGAGGTGGGTCCGATGGCCACCGTCGGTTGGGTCGTGCAGGCCGCCGCGACACCACCGATGAGTGCCGTCGTCACGACGGCGCACGCCGCGAGCCGCCCGCGCCGTCGTCGTGTCGTTCCGTTCCGTCGCCCCGCATCGCCGCGCATCGCACCACGGTACCGACGTGGCGGGACGCGTGCAGGGTGCGAACGGGTTTCCGGTCGAGCCGGAACCGGTTTCCGGGTGGGACGGAGGCCGCCGGTAACCTCGCCGCATGTCCGACATCGCCATCACGCTGCCCGACGGTTCCGAGCGCACGCTCCCGGACGGCTCCACCGGTGGCGATCTGGCGGCCTCGATCGGCAAACGGCTGGCCAAGGACGCGGTGGTGGTCGTGGTCGATGGCGAGCCCCGTGACCTGACCGCACCCCTCGCCGACGGCGAATCCGTGCGCATCGTCACCATCAAGGACGCCGATGTGGCCGAGTACCTGCGCCACTCGACGGCGCACGTGCTCGCGCAGGCCGTGCTGGAGTTGTGGCCCGGGGCGACCTTCGCCGGCGGCCCGGCGATCGAGAACGGCTTCTACTACGACTTCGAGCTGCCCGGTGGCGGCACGTTCACCGATGAGGACCTCGAGCGCATCGATGCGCGCATGCGCGAGATCATCGCGGCCGACCAGCCGTTCGAGCGGTTCGAGTTGCCGCTCGCCGAGGCCCGGGCCCTCATGGCGGACCACCCGTACAAGCAGGTGTTCATGGAGCTCGCGGCGGCGGGCGACACCGCGGACGGCGAGGTCGTCGCCGGCGACACGATCAGCTTCTACCGGAACACCGACGCGTTCGTGGACATGTGCCTGGGCCCGCACGTCCCGTCCACGGGGCGGCTCGGCAACTTCCGTCTGACGCGCCACGGCGGCGCGTACTTCCGTGGGAGCGAGCAGAACCCGATGCTGCAGCGCATCTACGCGGTGGCGTTCCCGACGAAGGGCGAGCTCGAGGAGTTCCTGCACCGTCAGGAGGAGGCCGCCAAGCGGGACCATCGCAAGCTCGGTGTGGAGCTCGACCTGTTCAGCTTCCCCGAGGAGGTCGGCTCGGGACTCGCGGTGTTCCACCCGAAGGGCGGCATCGTGCGTCGCCTGATGGAGGACTACAGCCGCACCCGGCACGAGGAGGCGGGCTACGAGTTCGTCTACTCGCCGCACATCACGAAGAAGGACCTGTTCGAGACCTCCGGCCACCTCGACTGGTTCGCCGACGGCATGTTCCCCCCGATGGAACTCGACGTCCCGGACGGCGCCGACGAGGGCACCGAGGGCACGTCGTACTACCTGAAGCCGATGAACTGTCCGTTCCACATCCTGATCTTCCGGTCACGGATGCGGTCGTACCGCGAGCTGCCGCTGCGGATGTTCGAGTTCGGCACCGTCTACCGCTACGAGAAGTCCGGGGTGGTCCACGGGCTCACCCGCGTCCGCGGCATGACGCAGGACGACGCGCACATCTTCACCACCAAGGAGCAGATGGCCGATGAGCTCGGCTCGATCCTCATCTTCGTGCTCGACCTGTTGCGGGACTACGGCCTCGACGACTTCTACCTGGAGTTGTCGACCCGGCCGCCGGGCAAGGCCGTCGGGACCGACGAGGAGTGGAACGAGGCGACCACGGCGCTGCGCTCGGTGGCGGAGTCGATGAGCCTCGAGCTGGTGCTCGACGAGGGCGGCGGTGCGTTCTACGGCCCGAAGATCTCGGTGCAGGCCCGGGACGCCATCGGCCGGACGTGGCAGATGTCGACGATCCAGGTCGACTTCCAGCTGCCGCAGCGCTTCGACCTGAACTACATCGGCCCCGACGGCGAGCGGCACCGACCGATCATGATCCACCGGGCGCTGTTCGGGTCGGTCGAACGGTTCTTCGGGGTGCTCGTCGAGCACTACGCGGGCGCGTTCCCGGCATGGCTGGCTCCGGAGCAGGTGCGCATCCTGCCGGTGGCCGACGCCCACGCCGACTACGCACACGAGGTGATGGCCGAACTCCGCGGTCACGGCTTCCGGGTCGATCTGGTGCCCGCCGATGAGACCCTCGGCAACCGCATCCGGCGCGCCAAGGGCGAGAAGCTGCCGTACGTGCTGGTGGTCGGCGACGACGACGTGGCCCACCACACCGTCGGGGTGAACCCGCGCGGCGGCTCGGTCGAACGTGACATTCCGGTCGAGTCGTTCGCAGAGCGTCTCGCCGGGGACGTCGCGTCGAAGCGATGAGGGCGGCATGACCAGCGCGCTCGGGACGACGGCACCGTGAGCCTCGATCATCTGTGGGCGACGTGGCGCTCCAACTACGTGCAGGGCGTCTCGGACTCGCGCCAGTCGGTGCCCGACGGTGAACCCGCTGACGGCCGCTCGCTGTTCGAGCGGATCCTGGCCTCCGACGCACCCGACGCCGAGACCCACATCGTCCGTCGTGGCCCGACGTGTTTCGTGCTGTTGAATCGCTTCCCGTACACCTCGGGGCACCTGATGGTGCTGCCCAACCGGGCCGAGCCCGACCTCGATGGGCTCGTTCCCACCGAGTTCGACGAGTTGTGGGCGACCGTCCGTGACGCCGTGGTGGCCGTTCGGACCGCGCTCGGCTGCGATGCGGTGAACGTCGGGCTGAACCTCGGTGAGGCGGCCGGTGGTTCGCAGTCGGACCACCTCCACGTGCACTGTGTGCCGCGGTGGAACGGTGACGCCAACTTCATGACGGTCGCCGCCGGCACCCGGGTGCTGCCGGTGTCGCTCGACGAGGCGTGGCAACGCATCTCGGACGCCTGGCCCGACCCGTCGGCTCGGTGAGTCACCCCGACGGCGGGTACGGTCACGACGTGGACACGACCAACGGTGACGCCGACGACGCCCAGCCGTCGGCCGCCTCCGAGTTCGAACTCGATCGCGAGGGCCGCCGTGAGGCCGAGTTCGCGGCCGCCGAGGTGGATCGTGACGACGACGTCGTCGACGCACTGCCCGAGGATCTGAACGCCTCGGAGTTCGTCGGTCCGTACACGTTCCCCAACAACAACCGACGTCGCATCCCCGCGACCATCTACCTGGTCGTCGGCGCCGCCTGCATCGCGGCGTTCGTCCTGATGAACGGCGAGACGCCGCTGGTGAACCGTGGCGTCCTGTGGGCGGGAGTGGCGCTGGTCGCGTTCGGCGTCTACGGGTTGATCGCCGGGTGGACGCTGCGGGTCGACGAGTCCGAGGCGCTGTCGTTGGCATCGGCCCGGGTGGGGTTCGCGGTCGGGCACGCGTCGGCGCAGATGGCGTGGCGGGGCTGGTTGTCCCGACCGACCTGGCGGATCCTGTTGTACTCGGCCGAGAACCCGCCGAAGCAGCGGGGGATCGTGCTGCTCGACGGCATCGACGGCAACGTCGTCGAGTGGTTCGCCGAGGACAACCCCGAGGACTGGTCGTCACTCGACGCGTCCCGCACCAGGCTCACCGACACCTGACCGCCGGAATCGACGACACGGTCGAGCGCATGCGGACGACGACTCAGCGAGGCCGGATCCGAC
>CAJBIS010000223.1 GCA_903953195.1 uncultured Actinomycetes bacterium | reverse complement strand
TCGAGGTCGTGCAGCTCACGAACTTCGATCCGCCGGTCGACGGCTACCGCATCCGACGTGACCGCTACGAACTGCCCGACCCCGGACTGACACCGGCCGAACTCGCGTCCCTCGTGGTGGCGGCTCGAGCCGTGCGGCTGACCGGGGCCGCCGCGGGCGAGGCCGACGACGCACTGCGCAAGCTCGGGCGCTCGGGTGATGCCGGTGAGGTCGACCCCCTCGGTGAGCTCGAGGTGCCCGAGTCCCTCGTCGAGCTGTTCGGCGCCATCCTCGACTGCTCCGTCGTCGAGTTCCGCTACCAGGACGCGCCCCGCACGGTGGAGCCGTACCGACTCCAGTTCGAGCGTGGTCACTGGTACCTGAACGGCTGGGACCGGGAGCGTGAGGCGCCGCGCACGTTCCGCGCCGAGCGCATCCTCGACGTCGCCGCCGGTCCGGCGAACGGCTTCGAGCGCACCCTCGACCTTCCGGGTGTCCAGCTGCGCCCGTGGCAGTACGGGGACGGCGAGCCCGTGGTCGCGGTCGTCCGCGTCGATGCGATCACCGCCAGTTCGATCCGGGCCGAGGACCCCGAGCTGCCGGCGTCCGACGGGCCGGGCGGCACGGTGGACCTGTCGCTCGACGTCACGTCACCCACCGGGCTCTTCCAGTTCCTGGTGCAGTTCCTCGACCGCGTCGAGCTCGTCGGCCCGGAGCCGCTGCGAGACGGGTTCGTCGACTGGCTCTCGGCTCGGGCCCGGGTGGCGTCATGAGCGATCGACTCACCGCCGCTGAGCGTGCGGAACGGATCATGAGCGTCGTGCCGTGGCTCGTGGACGCCGACGGCGTCGAGCTCGACCAGATCTGCGAGCGCTTCCAGCTGACGAGGGCGGAGCTGGTCGACGACCTCAACCTGTTGTTCTTCAACGTCGGGGTGCACCCGTTCACGCCCGATGTGATGGTCACGGTCCTCTACACCGACGACGACGGCGCGGACGTGGAGAGCGACGACGCCGCCGAGCACGCGAGCTGGGTGTCGGTCGAGCTGGGGGACTGGTTCCGCCGACCGCTCCGACTGACCAGCGATGAGGCCCTATCGATCCTGGCGGCCGGTCAGGCACTGGTGAGCGGACACCAGGCCGATGAGACCCTGCGTTCCGCGCTGGCGAAGCTGGCGGCGGCGGTCGGTCCGGGCGGCGGCGACGTGCTCGACGTCCAGCTGGGCTCCGCCGACCCCGCCGTGCTGAGCACGGTGCGGCGCGCCGTCGATCGCGGCGTCCGGCTGGACCTGCAGTACCACTCGTTCGCCCGTGACGCCGTCACGCAGCGCACGGTGGAGCCCCACCTGCTGACCTCACGCGACGGCTACTGGTACCTGCAGGCCCACTGTCTCGAGGTCGACGCCGTGCGGCTCTTCCGCCTCGACCGGATGCGTGACGCCACCGAGACCGAGACCCCGATCGAACATCCGGTGGGCCCGATGGTCGACGCCTTCGACTTCGGCGAGTCGCAGCAGGTCGAGCTGGTCCTGCAGCCGCAGGACTCGTGGGTGGCGTCCCAGTACCCGACGGTGAGCACCGAGGAGCTCGACGACGGTCGGTCGCGCGTGGTGCTCAACATCAGCGCGCTGCCGTGGCTGGAACGGCTGCTCCTCCGGCTCGACCCGGCGACCGAGGCCCGCGACGCCGTGTCGGGAGCATCGCTCGACACGGTCCGCGCCGAGGCCGCTCGTCGGCTGATCAGCCGCTACCGATGACCGCCGTCCGATCGTCGGGCCGGTAGCGTGCTCCTCCATGACTGACGCACCGACGATGCGCCGCCGGTGGGCTCGGTGAGCACGAACCGCACCGCCGGCCTGCGGAACCTGGCGGAGTGGGTGGCGATCGTCGTCGGCGCCATCGTCGTGGCGCTGCTGGTCAAGACGTTCCTCGTGCAGGCGTTCCGGATCCCGTCGGCCTCGATGGAGGACACGCTGTTGATCGGCGACCGGGTGATGGTTAACAAGCTCAGCTACCGCCTGCACGACGTCAACCCCGGCGATGTGATCGTCTTCGACCGACCGGAGGGTCTCCCGGGCGGAGCCCAGGAGCCCGAGGATCTCATCAAGCGGGTCATCGGTCTGCCCGGCGACACCCTCCAGACCGTGGACGGCAAGGTGCTGCGCAACGGCGAGCCGCTCGACGAGCCCTACCTGAAGCCGGGATCGACCACCACCGGCATCGAACAGCCCGTGACCATCCCGGCCGACACCGTCTGGGTGATGGGGGACAACCGCAACAACTCGAGTGACAGTCGGGTGTTCGGTCCGGTGTCGCAGACGTCCATCGTCGGACGGGCGTTCGTCATCATGTGGCCACCGAGTCAGTTCTCGGGTCTCTGAGGTCCGACGAGTCGTCCGCTCACTCCACGGGATCGCGGCCCGAGGCCACGTCGACCATCCGGTCCACGTGATCGGAGTAGAGCCCGTCGACCCCGAGTTCGAGCAGGCTCCGGATCACCCGGGCGTGCTGGGCGTCCCACCCCAGCACCCGACGCTGGAACCGGCGGTAGAGGGCCACCCGACCGGCGTTCCACTCGCTGTGATGCAGGTTGACGGCGTCGATCCGAGCGGCCCGGAGGTCGGCGGCGTGACGTTCCGGTCCCGCCGGGAGGTGGCCGACGAACGTCGAGTGGACCAGCACGGCCTCGGGGGCGGCGTCGCGCCAGCCGGCGAGGACGTCGAGGTCCTCGTGACACAGCCACAGCCCCGCAGCGGCCCCGTGGGTGCGGGCCACCTCGACGACACGATCGAACGCGGCGGCGTCCTTCACGTCGAGCGACACCGGCAGATCGGGCCCGCAGGACTCGTAGAGGGCCGCGAGGGTCGGAATGTGGTCGGGGAGTGCGCTCCGGTCCACCTGGGCGATCGGTCGACGGCGGAGCCGGGAACCGACGACACCGTCGTGATCGAGCACGGCCTCACCGTCCGCGGTGATCCACACGTCGCTCTCGAGTCCCGTTGCCCCCAGGCGAACCGCCAGTTCGAACGCCTCGAGCGTGTTCTCCGGGGCATGCGCCCGGGCGCCACGATGCGCGAAGAGCACCGCGGGGAGTGGTCGTCCGGATACACTCTGCATGCGGCCAGTCTGCACTGCGGACCCGGTCGCACAGGAAATCCGAGTTTTTTGTCAACCCTGCGCAACTTCGGTCCGACACCTTGCGGGCACGAAGGAAACGGAGCACCGACATGGCACTCATCCGAGCAACTTGCAGCGACTGCGGCGACGTGGAACTCCGGTCGAAGGACCTCCAGGTTCGCCTCTGCGAGGACACGGGATCGTCCACCTACATCTTCCGCTGCCCGGTCTGCCGGATGGTTGAGGTCCGGCCCGCCGAGGACCACGTCGTCGACGTGCTCCTGGCCGCCGGGGTGCCCTGCACCGAGTGGCACATGCCCGCCGAGCTCCACGAGGCGCACCACGGTGGGGCCATCACCCACGACGACGTGCTCGACTTCCACGACCTGCTCGAGTCGGCCGACTGGTTCGAGACCCTGGCGTCCATGACGCCCGGCCTGTGACCCTGGCGGTCGCACTCGGCTGCCTGTTGGCCACGGCCATCGGCGTGGTCGCCCTGTACTGGGCGGCCGGTCGGGTGGCGGCGGCATCGGCGCAGCTGGCTCCGCTCGGCACCTCGACCCGGGAACTGCACCACCAGAGCCGTGAGCTGCGCGCTGCGGTTGACGGTCGCCTCGCCCGGTAGCATGCCGGCATGGCCGGGAGCGGCCTGACCGGCTTCCTTC
The DNA here is from genome assembly GCA_903953195.1 of uncultured Actinomycetes bacterium. Lineage (GTDB taxonomy): Bacteria > Actinomycetota > Acidimicrobiia > Acidimicrobiales > Microtrichaceae > SXMI01. The sequence goes on along the minus strand of CAJBIS010000223.1, from coordinate 1,412 downwards.
AGAACTTCGGCGGCGGGGAGATCCTGCTGATCGTGCTCGCCGCGCTCGTCGTCCTCGGACCCGAGCGACTGCCGGACGCGGCTCGGAGCATCGGCAAGGGCATCCACCGTCTGCGGACCATGACCTCGGGCATGCAGTCGCAGGTTCAGGACGTCATCGACGATCCGGCGATGCAGTCGATCCGTGAGCTCGGCGAGTTCGCGGCCCGACCACGCCAGAAGCTCGCCGAGTACGCACTCGAGGCCGAGGCCGAGGCCCGCAGCCAGGCCGAGGAGGCCGAGCGCAACGCTGCTGCTGCCGCCGGGTCCGTCGAGCCGACCGAGGAGAAGCCTCAGGTCGAGGCCGCCGCGCCATCAGAGCCGACCGAACCACTGCCGACCGAACCACTGCCAGACGCCACACCCCCGGAGGTCACGGCCCCGGAGGTCGCGACCCGGGACGACACGACCCCGGATGACACGACCCCGGATGACACGACCCGGGACGACACGACCTCCTCGGCGGTCGAACCCGGAGCCGGCTGATCGGTGGGATCGATCCTGAAGGGGGCCGAACGCGACTCCGGCCACATGTCGTTGACCGACCACCTCGCCGAGCTGCGGACGAGGTTGCTCATCTGCGTCGGCACGATCGTGCTGGCCATGATCCCCGCGTGGTTCCTGTACCCGTGGATCACGGAGATCCTGAACAAGCCGTACTGCGACGCACTGCGGAACGTCGAGCCCGAGGCGAGCTGCAAGTTCCTCGAGACCAACCTGCTCGAACCGTTCACGCTGCGTCTGAAGATCGCGGGCTACGGCGCGTTGTTCCTGGCGATGCCGATCATCCTCTGGCAGCTGTGGCGGTTCATCGCACCGGGCCTCTACAAGCGGGAGCGCCGCTACGCGATGGCGTTCACGATGTCGAGCCTGGTCCTGTTCGTCCTCGGGGCACTCGTCGCGTACGTGACGTTGGACAAGGCCGTGCAGTTCCTGGTGACCCTCGGTGGGCCGGACGTGGAGATCCGCTCGGGCATCGGGAACTTCGTGAAGTTCTCGATGTTCATGATGTTGGCCTTCGGTGTCGGGTTCCAGTTCCCGGTGCTCGTCGTCGCGCTGCAGATGGTCGGCGTCGTCACCCCGAAGCAGTTGGCGAGTTGGCGTCGTCAGACGATCGTCATCATCACGATCGTCGCCGCCGGCATCACCCCGAGCGGCGATCCGATCTCGATGCTGGCACTCGCCGTCCCGATGTACCTGTTCTTCGAGGCCAGCATCCTCATCGGGCGGATCTTCCTGTGGCGCCGGAGCCGCCGCGCCGGCGAACTGGACCCGGGCGATGACCCCGATGTGCTGCCGGCCACGGGCGGCTCCGAGCCGACGACGGCCACGGCGTCGACCGCGGCCGACAGCGGTCCAGACGAGCCGTCGGAC